>JAOUET010000064.1 GCA_029858605.1 Coriobacteriia bacterium
ACTCGCTACCAGCTCAACTAGATCGGAGGATCTTATGTCACGAACGTACGTGATCACAGGGACTGCTTCAGGTATCGCTGCGGCCACCGCGCGAATGCTGAAGGAGGCCGGCAACAAGGTCATCGGCATAGACATCAACGACGCCGACATCGTAGCCGACCTCAGCACCAAGCAAGGGCGACTGGACGCGGCGAACAAGGCGATCGAGGTTTCCGGTGGCAACATCGACGCCGTCATCGCCTGCGCGGGACTCGCACATCCGATCGCGAAGACGGTCTCGGTGAACTACTTCGGCATGAGCGAGTTCCTCGAAGCACTTGCACCCACTCTCGCCAAGGCGGAGGCTCCACGCGCAGTGCTCATCAGCTCGATGGCGTCGCTCATGCCCAACGACGCGGCACTCGTCGAGGCGATGTGCGCCGACGACGAGGCCACGGCCCTCGCCCGCGCTCAGGAGCTGGTTGATGCGGGCGACGGTACCGATCAGCTCATCTACGGCTCGACGAAGCGAGCGATCGCCCGCTGGGTCCGCCGTCAGTGCATCAAGCCGCAGTGGGCGGGCGAGGGCATTCCGCTGAACGCGATCGGCCCGGGCATCGTGCGCACGCCGATGGTGGCCGACATGATCGCGACGGAGGAGGCCCGCGCGGCCCTCGACGAGCAGGTGCCGATGCCGTTGAACTACTACCTGGAACCGGAGAACGTGGCGTATCTGCTCATCTGGCTGGCAAGCGTCGAGAACACGCACGTCACCGGGCAGACAATCTACATCGACGGCGGATCGGACGCCGCGCTGCGCGGCGAGAACGTCTGGGATCTTGCCACCGGCTGATCTTGCGATTGCACGGTCCATGGGTCGGGAGAGCTCGCTGGGTAGGCCACTCGTCGGACGAACACCTGGGGGCTACTGGTGAATCCAATCGTCTTCGGACTGCTGGCGGGGCTGGTCTTCGGCGTCCTTGACGTCCTGGTGATGATTCCGCTCGATCTCCCGGACAAGAAGGCGGCAATGGCTGGGGCCTTCGCGGGGCGATTCGCAATCGGCTTCTTCATCCCCTTGGTGGACATGCCTTTGCCCGTTTGGGTGATCGGCATGCTCGTGGGCCTCCTACTGAGCCTATCTGACGCAATCATCACCAAGGCCTACGTGCCGATTATCGGCATTGGTGTGGCGGGCGGCGGCGTGATTGGGTGGCTCGCCGGGATGTTGGTCGGCTAGCCAGCAGGTCGAGCAGACAGGGTGCCCGCAACGATAGACTTGGTGACGACCGCGCGGACGCGCCCGGCAGCGCATCCGCCAGTACGTTATGTTGCCACGGCGAGAGGCTGTTGCTAGCAATGTGGCAGAAGAGGGGTACCTGCATTGCGGTGAACGCCGCTCTTATGGCATTCCTCTTTCTGTCTGCGTCCTTCAACAAGGAGTATCTGCGTCCCGCCTACACCGGAGGAGCTGTTCTCGCTACGCTCACCGGCAGCTACTCCAATTTCATGGCAGCCTACGTGATAAGCCTCTCCCCAGCTTGCCCTATTCTCACGAGGATGTTCGCTCCAACAAAGGGAACAGCGGTAGTCGTCGCAACAGCCATAGGCGTGTTCGCCATCCTGACCATCGAAGAAGTGACATCCATTCTTGGCGTCAGTGAGGTACGTGATGGACACGACGTCATCGCCAGCGCGCTTGGCGCATCTTGCGCGATTCTCACCTTTCTTCTTCTGAGACAGATCATGCGACCCAAAGAGAATGAGGCACAACCGCCGGATGCGATGGAGAGACCACAGTAGTCGGGGGACCGATTCTACCGGTCACACACCGATACCTCAGATGACTTGCAGTCGGCTTCCCACCGAGGAATCGGCGGGTGTCAACATGGCCAGCGCTTCGAGCGGACTACAGTAGGCGCTAGCATGGAAGGGAGCGGCACGGTCGCCGCTCAAGCGCAAGCACGTTGGCGGCAGGAGCGCCGGTCGCGTACCGCAATCGTGTGTCGAGGGGAACAGTGGACCGTAGTGCAGTCTCCGGGGGAGGCAATATGCCAGGCGTAGCGTTCAGTGTTGTGAAGCGGGATGACCTTGTACCTGTTTGTCCTCATTGCGGGGCAGAGCTGCCCGAGGTGTACATGAGGACCAAGGGAGCAGGCTTCGTCGAGGGCAAGAACGTCATGTACTTCTGCCCCCATTGCTCGAAGGTGCTGGGATTCGGTCAGAGTCGCATGATCTAGACGCGTGGGTACGCGTGCGCAGCCCGGTGTGGCGGCCCTGCTCCGCCGGCTGGCCAGCGGATCGAGCAGACTCGGGCGCTCGGAAGCTAGACTAGATCGCAAGCGGAGCGCTTCGCCTGCAGCTCACACGCTTGACGTTGGGCGGCAAAGGTCAAACAGGAGTCACAAGATGCCCTCAAGAACCGAAAAAGAGAAGATGTTGGCCGGAGAGAGCTACAACTGTCTTGACCCTGACTTGGCCACTGAACGCCAGAAGGTCAAGGAGCTGCTCCGGGTCCACAATCTGACCGGGACCTTGCGTGAACGACAGGCCATCCTCCAGCAGCTGTTGGGACACATCGGCCAGGATTCGATCATCGAGCCACCCTTCTACTGCACCTACGGTCAGAACATCCACATCGGCGATCACGTCTATCTGAACTTCTCGTGTACCATCATCGACAACAATGAGGTGCATATCGGCGACCATGTCATGGTCGGGCCGGTCGTACAGATCTACACCGCGTCCCATCCCCTTCAGGCGGAAGCCAGGAACCAGGGCTGGGAAGTAGCCAAGCCGGTAGTCATCGAGGACAACGTATGGCTGGGGGGCGGCGCCATTCTCCTGCCAGGGGTGAGGATAGGCCAGAATGCCGTGGTGGGCGCAGGAGCGGTCGTCCCTCGGAGTGTTCCAGCGAATACGGTCGTGGCGGGGAATCCGGCCAGGGTGATTAGGGAGATCGAGCAGTAGCAACTGGCCAGAGGGCCTCAAGCGAGACAGATGAGCCGTCCGCTCGGAAGTCCGGGGTATCACATGGGCCACGTAGATGATGGGGATTGGCGTGTGGCCTTCGACGTGACGCGGTGTCCAGTTGCCGACTACTTCGCTCGAGAAGGTCTGTCCGGCCTTTGCGCGGCATCGTTCTGCGATCTTGACTTCCGTCTGGCCTCAGAATGGAATGCCGAGCTGTGTCGTCCGCTCACGATCTCGCGGTAGACTGATCACGTAGCGGCGCGCAGCTCATCCGCAAGGTCTTGGGAGGGACGGCGGGGGAGCACTGGCAGGGGGGCGGACGCCATGGATGACGCGGAACGGCCCGCACACAAGCCGCCATCACCTTTTCTGTCGCTGCCATCGACGAGCGTCGGCAAGTGGTCAGCCCGTCTGCTTCTGCTGTCTCTAGTCCTGGCGTTGCTCAACTCCTTCGTGGTGATGCCCGTGACCGAACAGCGGACGAGTCTCGAGCTGGCGCAGGCGGTGTTCAACTTCGCAGCCTGGCTCTGCGTTGCTTCCGCTGGCACAAGCGGGTTGTTCGCCCTGGTGGTGAAGCGTGAGCGCTCCTGGGCCGTAGTGCTTTCGGTCGTCATCCTGGCCTTGACGGTGGGGCTCATGGTCACGGACCTCATCATCCCGGCGTAGCGAGGTTCTGTCGCCCACCGAACCAGCGCGTCAATCTGGTGCGCGCAAGCGTTCGGCTAGAATGTGACCACTAGCGCGCAGTTCACGCGCTCGACGTCGGACCGAGTCTTCCTGGGGGCGGGGGAAGTCGAACGACTACCTATCTCATCGTCGGCGTGGTCAGCGGGGTCCTGTTCGGGATCATGGACGGGGTCGTCAACGCGAATCCCTTCGCCCAACGGCTGCTCGAGGTCTACAAGCCTATCGCTCGAACCTCGGTCAATCCCGTCGCAGGCATCGTGATCGATCTCGCGTACGGATTCGTGATGGCAGGTGTCTTCCTGCTTCTCTACGAGAGCCTGCCGGGGTCAAGCGGTCTTCTCAAAGGAATCAGCTTCGCAGTGCTCGTTTGGTTCTTCCGGGTGGCCATGTCCATCGCGTCGCAATGGATGATGTTTCGCGTGCGGGCGCAAACTGTGTTGTACTCCCTTCTCACAGGGCTCGGCGAGATGCGGGTCCTCGGCATTCTGTATGGATTGACACTGTAGCTCGCGGCGTGAGCACCGGCCTGGCCCGCGTTTCCACCTGACGCACGCTAGCGAGGTATCCTCGGCAGGGAAGCGTGCGCTGCGCCTCGCAGCTCACGTGCTTGACGTTGGGCCAGACGAGAGAGACTTCGGGAATGTGGAATCCGTTCGCCCGCAAGAGTGAGTCACCGCGAGAACCGCAGATGTCGCCGTTCCCGATGTCTCCCGACGGCGTCTACTCGGCGCTCGAGCCCTACATGCGCGATGAGAAGCCGATGGACTTCTTCTTCGAGTTCTACATCATGGAGGTCGTCGGCGCGCTCCCGCCAGAAACCGCCGAAGCGCTCGACGAGTTCGTGAAGGAGAATGCAGAGGCCTTCGATACCGGCGACTGGCGCTCCGAGGTGCACAGCGGTTTCGGGCTCTCTGACACCATCGGCATCGCCATCCTGGACCTCTGGTACCGAAAGAGCGGGCCCGCGCGCCAGCGGGTCGATGAGTACTACGCGCAGCGCTTCGCGATTGACTTCTCCGCCGAGTACTTCTCGGACGACGGCGAGATCGACATGTGGCCCGAAGGTGAGCTGGAGGCGGCGAAGGCACGTATCGCCGCACACACCGACACACCCGGCGATCCAGGCCTGATCACCTAATGCAGTGATCCCCGTTGGGGTCGCCGCTGCTACCGCGCGGTTGCCTCAGCTCTCTTCTCGTCGGAGAGTCGTGCCAGCCGTTCGACCTCAGCGCTGTCCACATGGACACCTTCGGCCACGCTTGTTCCGAGATCGGGGTCGACCTTGTAGAAGACAGCGCACTGGCGCATCCGAATGCGCTCATGGGCGTTCTTGAGGTGGCCGACGATGTTGCTGATGAGGTGATCGCGATCCTCATCGGTCATCACGTCGCGGAACAGCGCCCGAGGCTGGACGAAGTCGTCGTTCGGGTGCGGGTACGGCGTGCGACCCGTCAAGCCCTCCACCTGCATGCCCGGATCGGCCGAACTGGGATCGGGGGCGGGGCCACCCATGCTGTTGGGCCAGTAGTTCGGCCCGCCGGCGCCGTTGTCGTCGAAGCGCATCGCCCCGTCACGCTGGTAGCTGTTCATCGGCGCATTCTTGGGCGCGTTGATCGGCAGCAGGTGGTAGTTCGGCCCGAGACGATGCAGGTGCGTGTCGTGGTAGCTGAACAGCCGCGCCTGCAGCATCTTGTCGTTGGACGGGCCGATCCCCGGCACGAAGTTGCTCGGATTGAATGCGGCCTGCTCCGTCTCTGCGAAGTAGTTGTCTGGATTGCGGTCAAGCACAAGACGCCCCACGGTCGTCGGCGGATAGTCGGCGTGAGGCCAGACCTTGGTGATGTCGAAGACGTCGAAGCGGTACTCCGCGGCTTCGGCCACGGGCATGATCTGCATTTCGAGACGCCACGAAGGGTACTCACCCCGCTCGATGGCTTCGAACAGGTCGCGCGTGGCATGGTCTGGATCACTCGCCTTCATGGCGTCGGCCTCCGCGGCTGTGAAGTTCTTGATGCCCTGTTCGGTCTTGAAGTGGTACTGGACGTAGAACTGCTCGCCGGCGGCGTTGTACCAGACATACGTGTGGCTGCTGTAGCCGTTCATGTTTCGGTACGTAGCCGGAGTGCCGCGATCGGAGAAGAGCACCATCACCTGGTGTACCGACTCAGGAGTGAGCGAGAGGAAGTCCCAGAACATGTCCGGATCCTTTAGGTTCGTGCGTGGGTTGCGTTTCTGCGTGTGGATGAAGTCCGCGAACTTGAGCGGGTCGCGGATGAAGAAGACCGGCGTGTTGTTGCCTGTCATGTCGTAGTTGCCCTCTTCGGTGTAGAACTTGATGGCGAAGCCGCGTGGGTCGCGCTCGGCATCGGCCGAGCCTTTCTCGCCCCCGACGGTGGAGAAGCGGACGAATACCTCGGTCTTCTTGCCGACTTCCGAGAGAAACGCCGCCCTCGTGTACTGGGTCACATCGGCCGTCACTTCGAAGTAGCCGTGCGCACCGGCCCCCTTTGCATGCACAACGCGCTCAGGGATGCGCTCCCGGTCGAAGTGCCCCAGTTTCTCGAGCAGATGCACGTCCTGCATCAGTACTGGACCGCGCTCGCCCGCGGTCATCGAGTTCTGGTCGTCGTCTACCGGCTTGCCGAAACCTGTCGTCAAGCCATCACCTCTGTCACGCATGGCCTGTCCCTCCCTCAGAGCCAGCGCTCTTCATCCTGCAGCGAGTTCTGCAGTAGTCGCGCGATGCTCTCCCACATATGTTTGCCTGCTTCCGCCACAGCCAAACGCAGAGGTCGATTCGCAAACCAGCGCATCGAGCAGAACGCCAACAGGTAGAATCGTTCCGAAGCGCATCGGCGTCTGTTCATGCGCCACACGTTGGGCACAACACAGAGGCCAGCCGTGGATACCCTCGAAGCCCTGCTCATGGTCGTCCTTCTCGGCGTCTTGCTCCTGCCGGCGCTGCGCGTGCTCGCGTGGTGTCTTGCTGACGTCCTCCAGTCTGCGACAGACCTGAGCAGGTCGTCCCGCGTGGAATGGCTGGCCTTGCTGCTCATATTCAACGTTCTCGCCATCCCGGCGTACGTCCGCATTGGACCGGTCGACAACGATGGGATTCTCGGTTGCTGGGGCCTTGGAAGCGCCGCTGAGGACTGTCGCGGGCCTCATGCGAGGGCTCTGGCTGGGCGATGCGCGGGGAACGCACCTGCTCGATGCTGCTGTGCTCGCGGGCGCATTCGTGGTCGCGGTTGCCATCGCAGTCAGGTGCCTACACCGGGAGTAGCCGCGCCTGCGGGTACACTCTCTTTCATGGGACCTCGACGCAGACGGGAGCGCCACCGATGTTCTCAGTCCTCGTGGCCTATGCGACGAAGTACGGTTCGACTCGCGAGGTTGCGGACACCGAGGCCGCGAGACTCCGCGAGCGTGGCATCGAGACTGACGTTCGCGCCGCCGGCGCCATCGATTCGCTCGACGGCTACGATGCGGTCGTTTTCGGTGGGGCGCTCTACTTCTTCAGGCTGATTCGTGAGGGCCGCCGGTTCCTGTCGCGTCACCGCAAGGCGTTGTCGAAGATGCCTGTCGCCGTCTTCGGCATGGGCCCCATCGAGGACACCGAGGAGCAGTATGTGGGCGCGCGAACGCACCTAGACAAGAGCCTCGACAAGAACAAGGGCATCTCCCCGGTCGCGGTGGCTGTGTTCGGGGGAGCCTTCGATCCGACTCGAC
Organism: Coriobacteriia bacterium; assembly: GCA_029858605.1. GTDB lineage: Bacteria > Actinomycetota > Coriobacteriia > Anaerosomatales > JAENZW01 > JAENZW01. The sequence goes on from JAOUET010000064.1 coordinate 7,369, forward strand.
TGCGATTCCCGGACGCCAACGCGGGGACTAGGAACATGCCCCCGGTCGATCTCCGGGACTGGAAGGCGATCGAGGCTTGGGCGGACTCGCTGCCCGAGGCCTTGGGACTCGTCGACGACTGACGCGCTTGACGATGAGTTGGAGAGGAGGCTTGGCGGGGACGGTGGATGACCGAACACAGGCCGCTGCGGGTCTTTGGCCTCGTTCCTTGGCGTTCGCCCTCGATCTCGTCCCTATCGCTGTCTACCTTGCTGCGCTTGCGGCCGTCGGCCTCACGGTCTCTGTCTTGCTGCCCTCGCTCTCGGAGACCTTGTTCGGTGGCCCACTTGTCGCAGAAGTCTTCGGCTTCGTCACCCTCACTTTGCCCGTGATCGTCTACTTCGCCCTATCGGAGTCCTCGACATGGCAGGCAAGCTGGGGAAAGAAGCGCATGAACCTCGTCGTCGCAGACATGTCCGGGAACCGGATCGGTCTCGCCCGCTCGATGCTTCGCAGCACTCTCAAGTTCGTCCCGTGGGAGCTCGCGCACTTCTTCGTGTGGCGGATTTCGTTCTCTTCCGACCCCTCGTCAAGCGTGTATGCGTGGGGCTTCGGCGCGGTTTGGCTCCTGGTGGGGGCGAACGTGGTCGCCATGGTCGTCACGACGCGCAAGCGGACTGTCTATGACGTGGCGGCAGGGACGGTCGTGGTCAAGGAATGAAGAGTGGCAGACGTGGAGTGACATTCAGTGCTGCAAGCTCACATGGGTCGGTCAAACGAGAGGATGTGTCGCGATGGAGTCCGCGGTCGTAACGAGTCTCATCATCGATGGTAGCGAGACCCTGCGCAGACCGGCCTTCTGGGACGCGGAGGGCGACGCAGGCAGGATAGTCGTGGTAGATCCAGCGACCCCGCCGCGGCTCTGGACAGAGCTCGCCGTCACTGCGATCACTGCTGACGGTCGTCGGTTCCAGGGCAAGGCTCGGGCTGTGGCCACGTTCACCTACTTCGAGGGTTCGCGGGGAACCGGCGTCAATCAGGTGACGGTCTCGTGGATCGGAAAGCCGAAGCCGGTGGCATAGCCATCACCTGCGCGTCGAACCAGCGCGTCGCTGGTTGTTGGGTTGCTCGAGGTCTTCGACGATGGCCCTGTACTTCTCGTGTATCAGCGCGCGGTCGAACTCATCGAAGGCTCGCAACATGTCCACCTTCTCCGCTTCGGTGAAGTACTGCAGGCATGGTCCGAAGAAGTGCCGGTCTTCCTTCTCGCGGTGCTCGCGCATGAGTGGCCCGGCGGGCGAACGTCCCGAAATCTCTACTTCCCTGAATCGGTCGGCTCTCCGTGATGCCGTTGTCGAGTGCCTTCCCGAACCGGCACATCCGGCAGACGCGATGGAGCTGGCGGCTACAATGACAGAGGAGTGGCGCCGCTCATCGGCTCGAAGCTGCACTGGGGGAATCGTGATGGGCAGCGCGAACCAGGCGTCGCCGAACGAACTGGGGCTGATGTGGATGTCTGAGTACACGAAGGACGAGGCGCTGGCATTCGTCGAAGCGATCCGCCTCACCCTCGACGGGAAGGTCGGCTTCAAGTGGCTTGTCGAGAAGCTGTCCGACTTGGCCGCCTACATCGAGTCACTC
>JAOUET010000269.1 GCA_029858605.1 Coriobacteriia bacterium
CAACGGGAGATAGTGGTCGCGCTCGATTGGACAGAGTTCGACGATGATGACCAGTCGACGATCGCGCTGTACCTCGTGACCCGGCACGGCCGAGCAACGCCGCTGCTGTGGAAGACGGTCAAGAAGTCCAAGCTGCTCAATCACCGGAACGAGTACGAAGACGATGTTCTGCTGCGCCTCAAAGAGGTCTTGCCCGAAGGCACGCGAGTCACGGTCCTTGCGGATCGCGGCTTTGGCGATCAGAAGCTCTACGAGTTTCTTCGGGAACTCAACTTCGACTTCGTGATTCGCTTTGGGTGCGGATCGTCTCCGGCGGCATGAAAGCGCATGATTTCGCGGCCGTCGGGGAAGTTTGTTGCGGGTCGTGAGGTTCTTCCGGTGACGCGGCTGCGAGCCGCGCGGACGAGGAGAGGCCACCAATGAGCGCCGAGCACGCGACCCCGATCGAAGCGTTCGAGACCCCGTTCGCTCTTGCGAGAGCGCATGCTGCCGCGGTCGAGAGTATCCTGGAGGGCACCGACATGGTCCGGAAGCCACACTCCGACGTAGAAGACTTCCTCGACGAGAAGGGGCGGGAGTGGGCGCGGCTGATGTACGCCGAGCACATGGCGCTGCGCGCGGAGCTCGAGCAGAGGCGTACGGATGTCGTCGGCGCGGACGGCGTCGAGCGTCGTGCGACGCGCGCGAGCGAGCGGCAGCTCGAGACGGTGCTCGGCAGGGTGCCGGTTCCGCGTCTCGCGTATCAGGCGCCTGGTGCGACGGACCTTCATCCGATGGACGCGTCGCTCAATCTTCCGCGCGAGATGTACTCGCACGGCATCCGTCGCATGGTCGCGAAGGAGGCGGCGCGCGCGTCGTTCGACGAGGTGGTCGAGGTCGTGCGCGACTACACGGGCTCCACGATCGCCAAGAGGCAAGTCGAGGAGCTCGCCGTGCGCGCCGCGCAGGACTTCGACGCCTTCTACGAGCAGCGCGCCGCCGCGCGCGCTTCGAAGGACGGCCTGCTCGTCATCTCCGTCGATGGCAAAGGCATCGTGATGCGTCACGACGACCTGCGTGACGCTACGCGCGTCGCGGCCGACAAGAGCGTGCGCAAGCTGGAGACCCGACTCACTCCCGGCGAGAAGAGCAATCGCAAGCGCATGGCACAGGTCGCCACTGTCTACTCGATAGCGCCTTTTCCACGGACCGCCGGCGATATCCTGCACACGACGCGTGACGCCGCCGAGCTCGACACCAAGCGCCCGCGACCGACTGACAAGCGCGTGTGGGCGAGTGTCGAGAAGGAAGCCCGCGAGGTCATCCGCGAAGCGTTCGACGAGGCCCTCCGGCGCGACCCCGAGAAGCGTCGACGCTGGGTCGTGCTCGTCGACGGCGCGCCCAAGCAGCTCGAGATGGTGAAGAAGGAGGCGCGACGCATCGGCGCCGAGGTCACGATCATCCTCGATGTCGTGCACGTCATCGAGTACGTGTGGGGCGCAGCACGCGCGCTCTTCGGCGAGAGCAACACCAAGGCTGAGCGCTGGGTCGCCGATCGGCTCCTCGGCCTGCTGACCGACCGCAGCGGAGGCGACGTCGCGCGCACGATCCGTTGGTGGGCAAATCGTCACGAGGGGCTCGACCAGGCAGGGCAGCGCGCCGTCGACAAGGCGTGCGACTACCTCGCCAATCGGACGCGGACGCGACTCATGCACTACGAGGCCGCGCTTCGCGACGGACTCCCAATCGCCACCGGCGTCATCGAGGGCGCCTGCCGATACCTGGTCAAGGACCGCATGGACCGCACTGGCGCGCGATGGTCGCTCACGGGCGCCGAAGCCGTCCTGCGCCTGCGTGCACTTCGAGCCTCCGGTGACTTCGATGCCTACTGGCAATTCCACCTCGCGAATGACCGGGAGAGAAACCATGCGTCACGCTACGCCGACGCCAAGATCCCCGACCCGCTCCCGCCTCCGAAGACGCGACTGCGACGGGTCAAGTGATCGACATCGTGGGATTTCTCGCCGGCGGAGAAGAGCCGCACCCATGCGGTTTGCTCGAATGGTCGCGGCGACTTTCTTGAACGGCTCGAACTGCGAGCGGCCGGCCCAGGCGAGCCAGGCGTCGAGCATGAAGACGCCGGTGTAGCCCTTCGTCTTGAAGATGTCGCGGAGCTGCTCCTTCAGGAGGTACGCGC
>JAOUET010000065.1 GCA_029858605.1 Coriobacteriia bacterium
GCAGGCTGGATCATGCGGACGACTCACTACATCATCAACTGGTTGTTCATTCTCTTGACGACGATACACGTGTACCTCTCTGTGACCGAGGACTTCCCGGCGTTCCTGAACTTCTTCGGCTTGAGCTTCCTGGGCCGCGACACCGCGGAGCACGAAGAGCACGGCGAAGACAGCCATGGGCGCAGCCCGTCCCCGGCCCTTACGCAGGGCAAGTGATCAGGAGGCGGTTGGCGCGGTGGTCGCTATCCGGCGATGTGCGCTCGTTGTGGCGCTCGCGGTGGCGTGCGTCGGTTTTGTGCTACCCGCTATCGCGGCGTATGCGCAAGACTACGATCTCACGTTCACGCTGCCTACCGCCGGCAAGTCGGGCTGCATGGTCTGTCACGCGGATCCGAACATAGGTCGCTTGGAGGGGAGCCAGTGGGTCTCGTACTACGTCGACGGGTCGGCTCTCGACGCAGGTCCGCACGCCGCGGTCCTGTGCACGGGATGTCATCTGGACTTCGCGTACAAGGCGCCTCACGAGACGGCCGGCGATTGGGTGACCACGGCGCGACTCGCATGCAAGAACTGTCATGCCGAACAATGGGAGGCGTACAGCCAAGGAGTGCATTCCATCGCCGTGCAGCCAGGCAAGGAGCTCACGGCGGAAGACGAGGCCAAGCCGCTATGCGGGGACTGTCACTGGCCCTCGCACGACATGATGTATCTCGCCAATGGCGGAGACGGACGCGAAGTGCTTCATTCGCGCGGCTACGAAGTCTGCGGAAGCTGCCACGAGGGCTACTGGGACAGCTACAGCGACTACTACCACGGCGCCGCGTACAAGCAGGGCGCACTCGACGCGCCCGCGTGCTGGCAGTGTCATGGCTGGCACGACATCCTTCCGTCTTCGGACCGTCGATCGCGCGTATCTTCGGACAACCTGAAGAGCGTCTGCGGGGAGTGTCACAGCGAGTCGACGGACAAGTTTGCCGCCAGCTACCAGGAACTGGTGCACCGGCGCGCGGAGGCCTATGAGGCGAATCCGGTGTACGAGTTCATGAAAGGAACGCAGGAGACTATCAGGGGCTTGTGGTCGACGGTACGGTCGTGGTTCTCGTAGTGAGGGGCTCCCCGGGCTGTCCGGGAAGGAAGGGGTAGAACGACATGGCAGGCAGGTTTCTAGGGACTCGCGGCCGACTGGTCGCCTTCGTGACGGTCGCGGCATCGATCGTCATCGTGGCGGCAGGCGTGTCCGCGACTTATGCGCAGGATGCACAGGTTGATGACGAGCAGCTGATAATCGACCTTGGGGGGAAGGTCTACGCCGAGACCTGCGATCCGTGTCACGGCAACATCGCCGACACGAAGAACTTCGCAGGCGAGATAATCTTCGAGCATGGCTATCACCAGCTTGTCTCGTGCAGTAGCTGCCACAGCCGTTTCCCCCACCGCCAAGAGGGCACCGAGCGGCCGACCATGAAGGCGTGCTGGAACTGTCACGGGCTGCAGCACGGGCCGATGGGCGAGTTGGCGACGGGCAAGTGCCCAGACTGCCACAACACACCCGAGAGGAACCTCCGCCCGGCCTTCCACAGCTCCGACTGGGCGGGCAAGCCACACGTCGAGCCTGGCCGCGCGAACCTGCAGACGCAGTGCATGATGTGTCACGACGAGCCTTGGTGCGTAGACTGTCACGACGACGAGGGCATCAGGTGGGATCCCGGCGTGTCGTACACGTACGACTCGAGCAACGGGTGTATGGCATGTCACGGCCAGGAGCTGCTCAAGGCGGCGGCGGGAGGCTCAAAGTCGTATCAGGTCGTCGGTGTCGACGAGTCGGCTCACCGCGACCTGACGTGTCAGACGTGCCACATCGACTACGAGTACGAGGAAACGGCGGACCCGACACCCGTCTGGACCGTGAACGTCGGCCTCGCGTGCCAGAATTGCCACGACCACTCGGAGGTAAAGGACGTCTACCTGCAGTCCGTACACGGCGAGGAGCTCGCCAAGGCCAACTACGAGACCGCGACGTGCGCCTCTTGTCACGGAGGTCACTACATCCAGCGCCTGGACACTGAGTATGCGCAAGAGACACTGCATCTGTCCGCATACCGCATCTGTGCGCGCTGTCATCCAGACAAGTACGAAAGCTACAACGACTACTACCATGGTGCGGCCTACAAGAACGGCTCGACCGACGCGCCGGCATGCTGGGACTGTCATGGTGCACATGATGCCCTGCCTACCGCCGACCCGGAGTCGAAGCTGTCCGACCAGAATGCCGCCTCGACTTGCGGCCAGGAAGGTTGCCACGACGGCTCGGCGGAGACGTTCGTCCAGAACGCGGGCGACTTGATCCATCAGAAGAACGAGGCCGTGGAAAGCAACCCGCTCAAACGGTTCCTCGATAGAATCATCTCGTGGGTGACGTAGCGAACAAACAACGGAGACTTCATGTCTGGGGGGTGGTGGCCGGCATAGCCGTTGCCACCACCTTCTTGCTTGTTGCGTCACCTCCCGTTGGCGGTCAGATACCTGAGTCGATCGATCTGACTGCCGACGTCGAAGCCACGAACTGCGCTCCCTGCCACTTGCAGCTCGGGGAGTCGACGAAGCCGGGCCTCATATTCTCGCACGGCAACCACCTGATGGTCAGCTGCACTGGTTGTCACTACAGACCGGCGCACGAGGGCAGCCAACTGTTCACCCCGCCGATGGAGACGTGCTACAACTGCCACGGAGTGGAGCACGGGCCCGCGGGAGAGCTTGCGACAGCCGAATGCACGGCGTGTCACCCGCCTTCCTACGAGTTCAGGCCGGACGGGCACGTCGAGGATTGGGCCGAGAAGCCGCATGCAGAATCGGCGCGCGCAGGAACGAACCGCTGCGTGATGTGCCACGACGCTCCCGCAGACTGCGACGAATGCCACGACGAGCTTGGCCTCGACATCCCTCCGGTTCCCAACACCTATATCGGACGCCTGCTCGAGAAGCCCATGAAGCCTGCGGTGACGGTGTACCCGACTGAGCCGACTTCTATGGGACAGTGCATCTACTGCCATCCCGACATCGACGACTTCCTGCCTGGACGCATCATCTTCGCTCATGCCGATCACCTCCGTCGCAACTACCAGTGCACCGTGTGCCACCCCCAGTTCGGCCACGGGGTCGAGGAAATCAAACGGCCGGACATGATGTCGTGCTATCGCTGCCACGGTGCCTCGCATGCTGCCGCTGGCTTGATAGCCACGGAGGACTGCCTTGCGTGTCACCCCAAGGACTTCGAGCTCAAGCCGTCAGATCACACGAAGAAGTTCGAGCGAGGCGAGCACAAGAAGCGTGCCAGCAAAGAACAGGAGTATTGCGGCATGTGCCACAAGCCCGAGTTCTGCGTCGAGTGCCACATGGGCCGACGCAAGAGTGGTCCAGGCTCCGAGTTGGTGATACCAGTCGACCACAAGCGGGTGGAGTGGCTCAGTTCCCACGGCAAGTTGTTCCTGCAGCAGGAGGGTGCCTGCGGTTCGTGTCACGACTCGAAGTCGTGCACGGTATGTCACAAGACGGTGATGCCGCATCCGGCGGATTGGCTGAAGAACCACGCCGACGAAGCCGAGGAGGACCCCGAGGACTGCCGTGTCTGCCACACGGACCGAAACTCATGCCAGAACTGCCACCACGACGCTGTGAAGCGGTCGGAACTGATTGCCGAGAACTGCGTACCGTGCCACGACCAGATGAAGCAAGAACCGGCGACGGAGATTCCTCACAAGGGCTTCGCGGAACACGCCGTCCACTTCGGCGTCGAAGAGGTGAAGGGCAAGCCCTACAAGTGCTACGACTGCCACGTGACGTTCGGTTCGTCGGCTGCGGCTCAGCAGATAGCCAAACTGCAGGGTCACGACTTGAGGCTCTGCTACGACTGCCATGGCTCGCTGGACGTCTACGATCGCCAGATCGCGCCGTATCCGGGGGCGTCTTTGTGCCGGCGATGCCATGCGGGCGTCATCTAGGCGCGAAGCTTGCTCCTGGTGCAGAGGGCCGATTCGCTCCGCGTTCGACGAGCATCGCCTGCGCGAACGGTGAGGATTGTGTGCGGGCGCTTTGAAGTGCGGCGTTTCGGCAAATGTAACCATTGACACGATTCGTGAACGGCGTGTAGGTTGCACTGAGTCGTCCGTGCGTTGGATGCACCGGCATGCAGCCCGAAGGACTTCTGTCTAGCGAGATACGAGCGACAATCTATGGATGAAGTCGTCACTGACACGGGGCTGTCCGAGCGAGTCGGACAGAATCGCCTCGACAATATCCTCAACGGCATCATCGTGACCCTCGTGGTCGCCATTCTTGCGTTTGCGGCTTTCTTCGGCTTGAGCGTTTGGCTCACGAACAGGGCCGACTACCAGGCGCGGCCCACAGCGCGCGCGGTCGAGAATCTCAAGGAGCGCGTGCGTGCGAACCCGAACGATCCGGGCCTGCGCGTGGCGCTGGGTCTTGCCCTGGGCACGGACGGGCAGTACGACGAGGCAGTCGAGCAGTTCAACAACGCCCTCAAGCTCAACGAGGACTTCGTCACGGCCTACCGCGGCCTTGGCCTGGTCGCATACCTGCAGAACGACTACGAGGCGGCCAGCGCCTACTTGCTGAAGGTCGTTGAGCTGACGGAGGGCTCGGAGTTCAGGGATGTCAACAACACGCGGGAGGAAGCACTCTTCACCCTTGGCGTGATGTCGATCGACAAGAAGGAATACGAAGACGCCGTCGGCTATCTCAAGGGCGCCTTGCGGATCAGGCGCGCCGACTCCGACACCTACTACCAGCTCGCGCGTGCGTATCGCGGGCTCGGCGAGATCGACGCCGCTATCGAGCAGCTCGAATACGCCCTCGCCTTCGTTCCAGCCTTCGCGGAAGCACATTTCCTCATGGGCGAGCTCTACACGGAGAAGGGTGACGAGATCAACGCGGCCATCTTCTACACGCAGGCCGCGCAGCAAGCGCCCGGGGCCGATCCGCCCCAGGAGCGGCTGCAGCAGTTCGGAACGCCCGAGGAGAGGATCCATGCGGCAAGAGAGGCCCTTGACCAGGGCGATCTCGAGAAGGCGCTCAAGGAGATCCTCGTCGCGCGCGCACTCGACTACGAGAACCCTGAAGCGGCGAAGCTGCACGGCGCGATCCTGGTCGTGCGCAAAGACTTCAAGGATGCGCTTGATGTATACAATGAGGCGCTCGAACTCGCTCCGAACGACCAGGAGATAAAGGACGCAATCGAGTCTTTGAAGAGCAGAGCGAAGAAGAAGTAGTCGTACGGAGGATCTCTGGTGACACGACGTCAGAAGCGAAAGATCATCATCATCGCCGTCCTGGTGATGCTTCTGCTCCTGCTCGGGGCCTACTACGCGTTCTTCCGTGCGACCAAGCAGCTCAACCCGTTCGACATCGCCCCACTGACCGGGGACGCCCTGCCTGCGCCGACGTACCTGTACTCGATCACCGGCCCGGACGAGGATCCTCTTCAGCGTCCCCTCGGCGTATACGTGGATGACGACAAGGACGAGGTCTACGTGTCGGACTCCAGAAGGCAGAAGGTCGAGGTATTCGACCTGGACGGTGAGTTCAAGCGAGCCGTGGGCGGCGAAGAGATCGTCGTGCCCCTCTATATCGCGGAGAACCCCAACGACGGCAACATCTGGGTCACCGACAGGCGCACCAGGTCGATCCACATCTACTCGCCCGAGGGCCAGTACCTACAGGATTTCGAACCGAACATTCCCGAGGAGGTGCTGGCGCCCTTTGCGACAGAGGAGACACCCTGGGTGCCGGTCGCCCTTGCGTTCGCTCCCGACGGCACGCTCTACGTGACGGACATCCTCACCGGTCATCGGCTCCTGATATTCGACGCCGAAGGGAAGTTCAAGAAGACCACGGGCACCGTCGGCCTGGTCACGGACGCCGCTCTGTCGCCGGACGCCTTCCAGTTCCCGAACAGCATCAAGGTCATAGGTGAGGAAGTCTGGATCGCCGACAGCAACAACCGCCGAATAAAGGTGTATAACCTCGAGGGCGACTACCAGCGGATAATCGTCACCGATGGCCTCCCGCGCGGACTGGACTTCCTCAACAGGTCAGAGGACTCCTCGGCCACTGATAAGGCGGTCGTCGTAGACACGTTGGCGCACGACGCCACGATCTGGAGCGCGACGGGCGACCGCATCGTCAACTTCGGCGAGCGCGGTCTTCTCGAAGGCCAGTTCATGTACCCGAACGATGTGTCGATCGGGCCGAGGAACCTCATCTTCATCGCCGACACGTCCAACGGTCGCGTGCAGGTCTGGGGTTGGCCGCAGGAGGTTTCGCCGGTGCCGGTCGCCGAGGTCGCCCAGTACTGGAAGTGGTGTCTAGTGCCGCTGCTCCTGCTGCCGCTGCTGCTCCTGCTGCGCAAGAAGCGGTTCTTCGCGACGAAGGACTTCGTGGACACGATGCTGGATCTGGAACTCGTGGAGCATATGCCGGCACGCCGGCGCAAGTGGCTTGTCGAACCTCGAGACTACGAGCTTCTCAAGGAGATAGTGCAAGGTGACGTGAACCTTGGCGAGCTGCTCGAACCGGCGGAGCATTCCGAGTCGGACGCCAAGGCGCTCGAGGAGAAACTCGAGATCGATGCCGAGACTGCGGTGACGATGTCCATCGCCCAGCGCGCCCACATCTTCTGTACCGAGAATACGGAACTCAGGCGAATCGCCAAGGTTCTCGAGATCGACGTCGTCGACCACGATGAGTTCATGGATCGGTTCGCAAACAAGAAGATTCTCGAGGCGACCGAGGTCGGAGACGCGAGCGGCAACACACCTGGCGAAGAGTAGCCGGACGACACCGGATCGACAGCGATATCCCGCTTCGGAGGGGCTTTACGCTACTTGCGTCGCGGGCTGCTCGGATTGTCCGTTTGCCTCAGCCGATGTATCCTAGTAAATCGTCGCGTGGCCAGCTGCGGCCGCGCGGCAGTGTCTCCGAGCCCGGAGCACCTAACGCGTCGCTGCCTGCAGGGTGGCGCACCATGGATCCCGGGCCGACAGGGTCGTGAGGGAAACGTCACGGCCTCCCGTACTTGGAAAGGGGATCACAGATGACGCAGCCTATATGGACGCCTCTCTCGAGGCGTGTCGCGGGAGCGCTTCTCGCGACAGTGTTGGCCCTATCCCTCGTCGCATGCAACAGCCAAGAACGCGATGGTGAGAACGGCGAGGGGGCCGAAGTCACCGAACTCATTCTCGCTTCGACGACCTCCACACAAGACTCAGGGTTGTTCGACGAACTCATCCCAGCGTTCGAAGAAGCGAATCCCGAGTACAAACTGAAAGTCGTAGCCGTCGGCACCGGTGAGGCGCTAGAGCTAGGCAAGAACAAGGACGCCGATGTCCTGCTCGTCCACGCCAGGAGCGACGAAGAAGCATTCGTCGCAGAGGGGTACGGAGTCGAGCGCAAGGACGTCATGTACAACGATTTCGTGATTGTCGGCCCAGAGGCCGATACCTCCGGCGTTGGCGCTTCAGCCGACGCGGCGGCAGCCATGAAGGCGATATCGGGTGGCGCCGCCCCATTCTTCTCTCGCGGCGACGACTCGGGCACGAACAAGAAGGAACTCAAGCTCTGGGAAGTGGCCTCCGTCGACCCGGCTGGGGCCGTCTGGTACGAGCAGACGGGTCAGGGCATGGGCGACACGCTCAAGGTCGCGTCCGAGAAGCAGGGCTACACCATGACTGACCGTGCCACCTTCCTGAACATGCGGGACGCTCTCGACGTCGTGGTCGTCTTCGAGGGCGACCCCGAGCTGTTCAACCAGTACGGCGTCATCCCGGTGACGGACGCCGTGAACCAGAACGGTGCACAAGCTTTCGCGGACTGGATCGTCTCCGACGAGGGCCAGAAGGTCATCGCCGAATACGGAGTGGAGACGTTCGGAGAGCCGCTCTTCACGCCCAACGCCGAGTAGACAAAGGTCAAACTGCGATGAGCATCTACGTCGATTCCCTGCGGGAAGGTTTCTCGCTTCTGGCGTCCGGCGGTCTGGACGTCTGGAACATAGTGCTCACGTCGCTGCGCGTCTCCGTCACGGCGGTGCTCATCTCTCTGGTGCTCGGCATACCGGCGGGCTATATGCTGGGTAGTCGACGCTCGTTCGGGCGTCACGCCGGCCTCGTGCTGGCGAACGCCGGCATGGGACTGCCCCCGGTCGTTGTCGGTCTTGCCGTGGCCATGACGTTGTCACGGCGGGGTCCGCTCGGCGAGTTCGGGTTGCTCTACTCGCGTCCTGCGATGGTGATCGCACAAGTGATTATCTCGATACCGCTGATAGCGGCCGTGACGGCTGCGGCAGTGTCTTCGGTACCTAGAGAGCTGCGAATGCAGGCGCGCTCTCTGGGTGCCTCGCACTTGCAGGAGGCGGTACTGACCGTCCGCGAGGCTCGCATGGGCTTGGTGGCGGCCGTTGCCGCGGGTTTCGGTGCGATCATCTCCGAGGTCGGTGCCGTGATGATGGTCGGCGGCAATCTGCAGGGAGAAACGCGCGTGATGACCACGGCGATTGTCCAGTACTCGCGCATGGGGCGCTACGGAGCCGCCCTCGCGCTGGGGGTCGTTCTTCTCTCGATGATCATCGTGGTCAACATCGCGCTTACCGGCATGCAGACCTCGGGCGAACGGTGGGAGCGCGGATGACGACTCAGGCGCTCTCGATAGGATGTCGCGACATCCGACACTCCTACAAGACCGGGTTCACGCTCGAAGTGCCCGAGGTCTCAGTCTCTGCGGGCAGCACTCTTGCGCTTCTCGGCCCGTCTGGGGCGGGGAAGTCCACGCTGCTGTCCGTTCTCGGCCTTCTGGAGCAGCCTCGCGCGGGCGAAGTGCGTCTGGGCGACCGAGTAGTGGGTGTTCGCGATCGCGATGCGCGATTGCAGATGGCTGCAGTGTTCCAGCGGGCATTTCTCTTCAA
>JAOUET010000066.1 GCA_029858605.1 Coriobacteriia bacterium
GACCCCGAGAAGCCGGCTCCGTGCAAGCGTCATAGCGACGGCCGTCGAGACAAACATGGCGATTCCGTAGACGAACAGCAGGACGAATGTGCCCGCCATGCCGTCCTGCACGTCGGTCAGAGCCTGCACGTCGGTCTCCGCCGTTGCCAACCCCACGAGGGATTCGTACTGCCAGTCCGCGAGCGAACGTGTCAGCAGGAATCCAACGGCGAGGACTGCGATCGGGATGCCCACCCCCAGGACGAGTCTCCCAAGCGAGCGCGCTTTCTCAACCCGAGTAGCATCCACGGCAATCCCTTCGGCCAAGACGCTAGAGTCGCACGGGAACGCCGTGCGAGGCCATGTGCTCCTTTACCTGCCGAATCGAGAACTCGCCGAAGTGGAACACGCTCGCCGCCAGCACGGCGTCCGCGTCGGCCTCCAGCACGATCTCCGCGAAGTGGTCCAACTCGCCGGCTCCTCCGCTCGCGATCACAGGGATGTTCAAGCCACTGGCTATCGCACGTGTGAGTTCGATGTCGTAGCCGTCCTTCGTGCCGTCGCGATCCATGCTCGTGAGCAGTATCTCTCCCGCGCCCCTGTGTTCGGCCTCCTCGGCCCATGCGACCGCATCGATCCCGGTGTTGTGCCGACCTCCCGCCGTGAAGACCTCCCATCGCGCCGGAGAGCTTCCCGGCACCCGGCGTGCGTCGATGGCGACCACTATGCACTGAGAGCCGTATATCTGTGCGGTGTGCGTGATGAGTGCCGGGTCTTTGACGGCCGCGGAGTTGATCGCCGTCTTGTCGCATCCGGCGGCGAGCATCTCGCGCATATCGTCGGCAGAACGCATGCCTCCGCCGACCGTATAGGGGATGAAGACCTCTTCGGCGGTGCGCGAAGCGACGTCGAGCATGTAGGGTCGCTCTTCGTGTGTGGCGGTTATGTCGAGGAACACCAGCTCATCGGCGCCTTCGCGATCGTAGACAGCCGCGAGCTCTACGGGGTCGCCCGCATCGCGCAGATCGACGAACTTGACACCCTTGACCACGCGCCCCTCGTGAACGTCGAGGCACGGGATCACGCGCTTCATCAGCATGCGCTAGCGTGCCTCCCTGGCGCGGCCGGCCGCAATCGCCTGGGAGAGAGTGAACTTGCCTTCGTAGAGCGCCGTGCCTATGATGACGCCTTCGATCTGATGTCCGATCGACAGAAGGTCCTCCAGGTCGTGCAGCGATGCGACGCCGCCACTCGCGATTATGGGGATGTCGACCTGGTGCACCAACGCCCGATACGCACCGTAGTTGATGCCGGTTTGCATGCCGTCGTGGGCGATGTCGGTGTAGGCCACGCGGCGCACGCCCAGCAACTCGAGTTCGCGAACGAGTTCCAGGACACCGTGCTCCGTGCCCTGCTTCCAGCCCTCGATGGCCACCTTGCCGTCGCGCGCATCGATGCCGGCGACGATGCCGGGGTACTTCACGCACGATTCCGCGACAAACTCGGGCTCAGTCACCAGCGTCGTGCCGAGGACCGCGCGCGATACTCCCGCATCGAACAGCCGGTCGAGAGTCTCGGCGCTGCGGATGCCGCCGCCAGTTTGCACGGGTACTTTGACCGCTCTCACGATGCGCTCGATTATCTCAATGTTCGTCGGCGAGCCGAGAACGGCGCCGTCGAGATCGACCACGTGCAGCCACTCGGCGCCTTCGCTGGCGAGCATCTCAGCCTGTTCGACAGGGTCGTCGTTGTAGACCTTCACGGCGTCGAGCCGCCCCTGCCGAAGCCTGACTACCTTCCCGTCAAGAATGTCGATGGCCGGGAGTATCTGCATGTCACGCACCTTTCGAAACGAGACGTCCGAAGTTTGCGAGCATGTGAAGTCCTTTCTCGGAGGACTTCTCGGGATGAAACTGCACGCCGAATACGTTGTCTACCTGCACTGCCGCCGCGAATGGAACGCCATAGGTGGCACTGCCGATAATACATGAGTCGTCGTCCGGATTCAGGTAGTACGAGTGCACGAAGTAGAACGCCGAACCCTCCTCGATTCCATCGAAGAGCTGGCTCGTACGGGGGTACTCGATCGTGTTCCACCCCATGTGCGGCACCTTCACGTCGCTCGGCAGGCGCTCGCACCGGCCGTGAACGAGCCCCAGTCCTTCCCACTCGCCCTGCTCGAGACCGATGTCCGCCAGCAGTTGGAGTCCAAGACAGATGCCGAGGAAGGGCACTCCTTCGGCCACACGCCCGAGTATCGCGTCGCGCATACCGGACTCGGCCAGGTTCCGGGAGGCGTCCCGGAAGGCGCCCACCCCCGGCAAGACGATCCCATCGGCCTTCGCGACAACCTCCGAATCGTCGGTTACGTGCGCATCCGCGATCCCTGCGTGCTCGAATCCCTTCTGCACGCTGCGCAGGTTGCCCATACGGTAGTCGACGATCGCAATCACGCGCGGCTCCTGGCGCAGGGCCGAACGAGCAAGGCCTCCGCTCGCACGCCAACCCGAATCACAGAGAGCCCTTCGTCGACGGCACGCCACTCACCCGCGAATCTAGTGAGGAGGCCTCGTAGAGCGCACGTGCGACGGCCTTGAACGCGGCTTCGACTATGTGATGACTGTTGTCGCCTGCCATCTTGTGTACGTGAAGGGTCACACCCGCGTTGGTCGCGAACGCCACGAGGAACTCTTTGGCGAGAGACGTGTCGAACGCGCCGATCATCTCGATCGGCAGCTCCACTTCGTATGCGAGGCTCCCGCGACCGGAGATGTCGACCGCACTGAGAACGAGTGCTTCGTCCATCGGCACGGCAGACGAGCCGAAGCGCCTGATACCCTCTCTCTCGCCGAGGGCTTCCGCAAACGCCTGGCCCATGCAGATGCCGACGTCTTCCACCGTGTGATGTGCGTCTATCTCCAGGTCACCCGTCGCGCGAACGTCTACGTCCATCAGCCCGTGCCTGCCGAAGGCCTCCAACATGTGGTCGAAGAACGGCACCCCCGTGTCTATGGAAGTCACACCGCTGCCGTCGATCTCGACGCGCGCCATTATGTCGGTCTCTTTGGTCCGCCTGTGGACCGCACCCGTCCTTGCCATCTAGTAGGCCACCTCTTCCCCCTCGGCGGTTCGCGAAACCGCGCCGTTCGTCATGAACTGCGACGCCCGTCGCGCCGCGAGCACATCGCGCACAGCGTCGAGGAACCGCTGGATGTCATCCTCACTTCCAATCGTGACTCGCAGGCAATCCGCAAGTCCCGGCGTGCGAGAGAAGTCCCGTATGAGGACCGAGTGGTTGTGCAGCAGGTCGCGCCAGAGCGCGGGCGCGTGCTCTACCCTGAACATCACAAAGTTCGCCTCGGATGGGAAGACTTCGACGCCGTCCATCTCTGAAAGGTTGTGGATCACGGTGTCGCGCGTGCGCATGAGATCTCGTATGGCCTGCTGGAAGACCACGCGTTCGCGAAACACCTTCCCCGCCACCCACTGCGAGAATGCGTTGACCGAGTACGGTTGCCGGACCTTGGTCAGCTCGCGCACGACGTCTTCATGACCGAGCAGGTAGCCCACACGAAGACCTGCCAGCGAGAACGCCTTGGAAAACGTGCGCAGAATGGCCAGATTCGGATGACGCTCCATGTGAGGCCGCATGGTGTGCCTGGAGAACTCGAAGTACGCCTCATCGACGAGCACCAGGGCATCGGTTGCGTTCAAGAGGTCGATCAGGAAGGTCTCGGGGACGAGGTTGCCGGTGGGGTTGTTCGGGTTGGCCACGATAACCATGTCTATGTCGCCTTCGGCGACTCTCTCGACAACCTTGTCGGCATCGACCGAGAAGTCCGGTAGACGGGGTATGCAAACCACTTCAGTCTCGGTCGCCTGCGCATCGATCGCGTACATCGCGAACGTGGGTGGCATGTCCAGGATCCTTCGACCGGGGCCACCCCATGCAAGCATCAGGTCGAAGATGATCTCGTCACCACCGTTGCCGACCAAGACGTTGCCCGGCTCCAGACCGTTGGCTTCGGCGATAAGAGCACGCAAGTCGTCTGCAAGCGGAGCCGGATAGCGATTGAACGCGAACCTGTCGAGACGGGTCGCGAGCCAATCCACGATCTCGCTCGGCAGATTGGCCGGGTGCTCGTTGCTGGCCAGGACCACGTCCGCCCGGACATCCTTCGCGCTGTACGGTATGAGCGATTCCAGTTGAGGACGCGGGTCCCGGACTCTGTCCACTACTCCTCACCCTCTTCACCAAGCAGCATTTGCAGGCGGAGCGAAACCGCGCGCCCGTGCGCGTAGAGGCCCTCGGCCTCGGCGATCGTGATTGCCGAAGGGCCGTCCATTTCCAGCGCCTCCAGGGAGTAGGAAAGTACCGAGGACCTCTTCACGAAATCATCCACCGAAAGCGGACTCGAGAAGCGCGCAGTGCCGCCGGTGGGCAGCACGTGGCTGGGTCCGGCGATGTAGTCGCCGATCGATTCCGGCGTCCACGGGCCGAGGAAGATCGCACCGGCGTTTCGAACGCTCCCCAATATGTCGAACGGGTCGGTCATGTGAATCTCCAGATGCTCTGGTGCGATCATGTCGACCGTGTCGAGCGCCGCCACGATGTCCGAGCACACTACTACGACGCCGTTGTCGGTGAGTGAACGCCGTATGACTTCGGCACGCGGCGCCTCGGCCAACAACATCTCGAGCGCCTCGTCCACCTCGTCCGGAAGGTCCGGTGATGTAGTCACTAGGTAGGTCTCAGCCCGCGGATCGTGTTCGGCTTGAGCCATGAGGTCGATAGCCACGAATGCGGGTACCGCCGTCTGGTCCGCAAGGACGAGGACCTCGGAAGGCCCTGCCAGCATGTCGATGCCGCACTCGCCCATCACGAGCTTCTTGGCGGCGGTGACGTACGCGTTGCCCGGACCCACGATCTTGTCCACACGGGGAATCGTCTCGGTACCGTACGCCAGAGCTGCCACGGCCTGAGCCCCGCCCACCTTATAGATCTCGTCGACACCGGCTTCGCTGGCGGCTACGAGGGTGTGCGGATCCACGGTGCCGTCCACCGAGGGAGGGACGACCATGGCAATCTCGTCGACCCCTGCGACCTGCGCGGGGATCGCGCTCATCAACACGCTGCTCGGATAGCACGCGCGACCGCCGGGAACGTAGATTCCCACCCGAGCCAGGGCCGTGACTTGCTGCCCGAGGAATATCCCGCCCTCCTGCGCGGTGAACCAGGACTGGGGCACCTGACGCGCGTGGAAGTCCGCGATGGCGCCCGCCGCGATCGAGATCGCATCCAGGAAGTCGTCACCGACCTTGGCGACGGCCATCTCCATCTCTTCTTCCGAGACGCGGAAGTCCTCTATCTTCGCGCCGTCGAGTTCCTCGGTGTACGAGCGCAGCGCCTCGTCACCTCTTGCGCGCACTTCTTCGACGATGCGTGCCGCGGCGTTCACGATCTCGGCATCGACGCCGCCTGACCGGGACAGCGTCTTCTGTGTGAGGCGCTCGCCGCGGTCCAACACTATGCGTCGCATCATGGTCTCTTTCAGCCCTTCTCCCGCAGGAACATGCGTTTCCTTCTCGGCACCGATCCGGTGCGAGCGGTCGCTCCTCAACCTCCAGCCTCGACCTATTGTACCGACACCTGCGACAGCCGTTCCGCAAGATTGCTGACGCGTTTGTGGTCTGTCTTCAGACTTGCCGGGTTGGCGATGAAGCGTGCTGTCGACGCGAGGACTTCCTCGACGATCCGTAGCCCGTTCTCGCGCAGCGTCGTTCCGGTCGCCGTGATGTCGACGATTCGGTCGGCGATGCCGATGAGAGGCGCTATCTCGATGTTCCCGTTGAGCTTCACGACTTCGATCTGGACCCCACGACCTTCGAAGTGTCGCTCGGCAAGACGCGGGTACTTCGTAGCGACGCGTATGACCCCGAGGTGACGGTAGTGCTCCTCGATGGACGTCGAGGCGTCCTCGGGCTCAGCCACCACGCAACGACACTCTCCGAAGCCCAGGTCCAACATCTCGACGACGCCAAGGTCGGCTTCGGCGAGCACGTCCTTCCCGGCAATCCCAACGTCAGCGGCACCATATGCCACGTAGACCGGGATGTCGGTCGGCTTGCCGATCAGAAACTCGATCTCGGCAGTCGAGACCACTAGCAGTCTGCCGGGGTCGGCAAGGCCGCCGATCTCGATTCCCGCACGAGCAAGCAACTCGACACTGCCCGCGAACAGGACTCCCTTCGGCACAGCCATCCTAAGCGGACGGAATCCGCCCGGCCCGGCGGTACGGGAGGCAACACTACCTCCGAGCATCGGTACCCGCCTCCCCTCGCCCCGGCAGCGGATCGGCGAGCGACACTGTCGACCCGGCCTCCGCACGCAGCGGCTCGGCCCCCCAGCGACATGCCTGCTCGAGGATCTCGGCGTCAGCCGTATCCGACACGATCACGACGCTTCTGCCGGCGTCCCTCAGGCGGCGGGCAGCCGAGAACGCCTCAGTCGCAGCGCCACCGACCACTGCATCGACGAGCACCTCGCCCGAATTCGCGTCCTGCTGGGCCAATGCGACGTGCAACCGCTCGACGCTCAAGGCGAAACCGGCGGCAGGCATCTCGCAACCGAACTCGCCGAGCAAAGAATCGTAGCGGCCTCCCCCTCCTAGCGGCAAGCCGAGACCTGCCACGTAGACTTCGAGAACCATGCCGGTGTAGTAGCCGAACGATCGCATCACACCGAGGTCCACCGACACGTAGTCCGAAACGCCCGCAGACTCCAGCAACCCCCACGTTTCCTCCAGCTGGTCGAGTGCTTCCCCGACTCCCAGTGAAGACACGAGGGCGCGCGCCTCGTCGATAGCGCGCCTGCCGCCGCGGATGCGCGGCACAGCCCGCAGCCCCGCTCCGACTTCTGCCGGAACGTCGGGACGGCCGGCAAGAGCATCGAGAGCGACGAGGTTCCGGTCGTGTGCCGCTGCGAGCACGTCGCCAGACCAATCGCCCGGCATCTTCGCGGCGCGGATGAGCCCGGTCAGCACGGCTACCGTTCCCATGGTCACGACGAACTCGTCCAGGCCCGCGGCGAGAAGCGATTCGACCAGTACCGCCACGACTTCGGCGTCTCCGCATGCGCCCCCGACTCCTATGAGTTCCAACCCGGACTGCGTGAATTCACGGGACTGTCCGCCGAGCGACGGCTTCTCGCGGAATACGTCAGCGGCATAGCGGAGCCTGTGCGGTCCGGGATCGCCCGCCAGTCTCGTGGCCACCAGCCTGGCAATCGGCATGGTCATGTCCGGCCGCAAGCACAGAAGCTTGCCGTCGGAGTCTATGAGCCGAAACGATCTTGCGGAGCCGGGCGCACGCAGCCCCGCGGCCACGGTCGAGTCCAGTTCGACTACGGGCGTCTCGACGGGCCCGTATCCCCACGCCGACATCACGGACGACACGGCGCGCGCCAGCCCTTCGCGCTCGAGGGCCTCCGTGGGCAGGACGTCCCTGAACCCGCGCGGGGTCGACATATCCGCTGCATCTTTCTTGAGCATTCTCGGTCTGCCTTCGTCTTGAACGCCCCACGCCGGGCGTACCCATCGCGTACGACACCGGAGAGCTACGCTCGACGCGCCCCTTCTCCCGTTGGAGCTGCTGGCGCACGTGCCCGTGCTCTATCGCAGTAGCGTACTGTAGTGCTGGAGTAAGTGTAGATCGTCCGTCCGCCGACGTCAAGAACGTCTACGCCGAGCCAAGGGCATCGAAGCCGAACATCTCGGTCAGCTCGGCGTGCAGTCCCGTCGACTGCAAATCGATGCCGCCGAGCCTGAATACGCGCGATCGCTCGCCGTCCAGGACCGTGAGTTCAATGAAGTCCCGTCCGGGATAGTGGGCTAGTATCTCCTTCAGTCGGCCGAAGCAACCGTTGCGCAGCGCCTCTGCGTCGGCTCTGACCTTGATTCGCTCCGGCCCGCGTTCGAACCCCGAACCGTCGAACGGCATGATCTCAGACGCGATGAGCTTGCGCCCCCGGTCCGACTCTTCCAGGCGGGCTTTCACGCGCAGCACCGCGTCGTCTTCGATCATGTCCCGATACTGTTCGAAGACCTTCGGGAACAGCACGGTCTCGACGCTTCCGTCCAAGTCCTCCAGCACGAAGGTCCCCATCATCTTGCCGGTCTTGGTTGGCCTCGTTTCCGCTTTCGTCACGAGTCCGGCGAACCAGCCTTGGCTTCCGTCTGGAAGCTCGTCTCGCTCGCCGAGCGAGTAGGTAGCGGCCGCACGCACGTTCGCCTCTATGTCTCGCAGAGGGTGGTCAGAAACGTATATGCCGAGCATCTCCTTCTCGAATGCGAGCCTGATCTTCTTTTCCCACTCGTCGTCGTTGGGCCCGGGGATCTCTTCGGCGAACGAATCGCCCTCGGCGCCAAACATATCGAAGAGCGACCCTTGACCGGCCTCGATGTCCCGCTGCCGCTTCGCCCCGGCATCGACGGCGGTGTCCATCATCGACATGAGATGCTTGCGCGTGTATCCCGTCGAATCGAAGGCACCCGCCTTGATGAGCGCCTCCACGGTCTTCTTGTTCATCTGTCGCATGTCGACCCTCGTGCAGAAGTCGTTCAGCGACTCGAACGGCCCGCCGTCCGCACGCGCAGCTACGATGTAGTCGACCACGGCCTCCCCGACGCCTCGGATGCCGGCCAATCCGAACCTGATCCCTTCCTTGATCGCGGTGAAGTCCCTACCCGAAGAGTTGACGTCCGGCGGCAGCACATTCATCCCGCCCCGACTGCATTCGCCTACGTACTTGACGATGGAGTCAGTCTTGCCCGTGTAGCTCGTGAGCACGGCCGCCATGTACTCGAGCGGGTAGTGGGCCTTCAGGTAGGCCGTCTGCATGGTGAGCAGACCATACGCGGCCGAGTGGCTCTTGTTGAATGCGTACTCGGCGAAGGGCTCGATGTCGTTCCAGATGCGTTCG
>JAOUET010000067.1 GCA_029858605.1 Coriobacteriia bacterium
AAGCTAAAGATCGCAGTGGTCTCGGGACCGGTCCTCACCTCGGCCGCAGAAGACCTCGGACTGGAGAGTCTCCTGCGTCTCGGCGAGAGCGAGCGAAGCGACGGCGGGCGCGGAAGGCCGTCCGCCCTGGAGAACGCACTGGAAGCCCTAGTGGGCGCGGTGTACCTGGACGCGGGGATCGAAACGGTTCGAGCGTTCATCCTGCGCGTTCTCGGCGACCTGATCCACCCGGCAGCCGCAGACGAATTCGAACACCCCAAATCCCGTCTGCAGGAACTGCTGCAAGCACGCGGGCAGACGCCGGAATACGAGATAGTCGCATTCCAGGGTCCGCCACACCGGCGGATGTTCAGCGCCCGGGCACTTCTGGGTGACGAAGTACTCGGTGAGGGTACCGGACCGTCGAAGCGTGCCGCCGAGATGGAGGCCGCGCGGCAGGCCCTCGAGCGCCTCTCTGAGAACATGTGAGAGTGGCGAACTCACGCTTGCCGTACCGCTCCCTGTGCTAGAATCCTGACGTCCTGCCCTGCGGTGTCTCGGCACCTCGCAACTGCTCCGGGAGTCGGATCTGCGACCGTGCATCTCAAGTCCCTGATACTCAAGGGTTTCAAGTCGTTCGCCGACCGTACACCCCTCGCAGTGGAGCCAGGCGTCACCGTGATCGTCGGACCGAACGGGTCCGGAAAGTCCAACATCTCCGATGGTGTCCTATGGGTCCTCGGCGAGCAGTCCGCAAAGGCGTTGCGAGGGCAGGCGATGGAGGACGTCATATTCGCCGGCTCCTCAGCACGAAAGCCCGTCGGAATAGCCGAAGTCGATCTCGTCCTCGACAACACCGACAACACTCTGCCGCTGGAGTTCACCGAAGTCACGATCACTCGTCGCATGTTCCGAAGTGGCGAGAGCGAGTACCTCATCAACCAGTCTCCGTGCCGGCTCATGGACATCCACGAGCTGCTCCACGACTCCGGTCTTGGACGCGGCACTCACTCGATCATCAGCCAGGGCCAGCTGGACGAGTTGCTCAACTCTCGGCCGGAGGACCGCCGCGCGCTGATCGAGGAAGCCGCGGGTGTTCTCAAGCACAAGAAGCGACGCGAGCGTGCGCTACGCAAGCTTTCCGGGATGGACGCACACCTCGAGCGAGCCCGCGACGTCGCCCGGGAAATCGATCGTCAGCTCAGACCCTTGCAGCGACAGGCGGACCGCGCCCAGGAGCATTCCCACATGTCCGGCGACTTGCGCGACCTCGAGACCGACATCGCGGTAGACGACCTTCGGGTGCTGAGGCAAGAGTGGGACGAAATCACCAAGGAGGAGCGGGAGCAAGACGCCGAACTCGAACTGCTTCGATACCGCTTCAGCGAAAAGGAACGCGAACTCTCGAAGTTCCAGAACCTTCTCGAGGAGAAAGGCCTGTTCGTCGGCGACCTCTCCGAGCAAAGACGCCGGCTCCAATCCGTGTTGGAACGCGTCAACTCGGGCCTTCTTCTGCTCGAAGAGAAGGGCAAGCATCTGGTCGAACGCCTGTCAGAGCTGCGCCAGAAACTCCACCAGAGCGAGACCAGGGCATCTATGCGTACCGACGAGCTGGCCAAGCTCGGCGAAGAACGCGCGGTGACCGACGGGCAGCTCAAGGCGCACTACGCGAACCTCTCGGAACTGAGGCGTGAGGCCGAGACCTCTAAGAAAGACCGGATGGGCGCCGACGAGGAGTTGGGCTCGGTCACTGCTTCGATGCGTCGCACCCGCAAGGAACTGGAGGATGGACGGGCCCAGCTAGGCACCCTGGAGCAGAATCTCGCAGCGTCCCAGCTGGAAGCGGGACTCCTCCAGGACCGGCGCGCCGAACTTGCGGAGTCGCGTTCCGCGACAGCGGACACGCTCACGGCCCGAAGGACGCGCCTTGAGACTCTCGACGCCTCCCAGACCAGAGCTCGCAAGGAGCGCGCTTTGGCGGAAGCCGAAGTGGACAAGCGCGTCCGGGTGCTGGAGACGCGCCGCCGTGACTTGAACGAACGTCGTGACCACCTCGGAGCGGCCCGTGCCGAGATCCGCGGCCTCGAAGAGGTCGATCGTGCCGCTGCGACCGCATCGCCGGGCGTGGCTTGGGCGCTGGCGCAGGACAAGAACCTGCCTGGACTTATCGGGCAGATCGCCGAACACATGATGGTCGACGAGAAGCTCGAGCCGCTCGTCGAGAAGATTCTCGGTTCGGACGTGTTCGCTCTACTAGTGACCGACGAGGCTGCAGCGGTCGCTCTCGCCGAGGCGATGCAGGCCGAAGCCGAAGGTGACGTCGCGCTCGTTCCGGTGTCCGGCTGCCCTGATCACCACGTTCCCAAAGACGCGCCCGGCGAGCCGTTGATCGCGGCCATCACTTGCGACGACGAGGTCCGCGCCGGCGTAGAGTCGCTTCTGTACGACGTTCGCGTCGTCCACTCCCTCGATGAGGCGCTTGTCGCTTCGCGCAAGTCCCCCGGACCCAGATACGCGACTCCGGACGGTGCCATAGTCTGGCCGAACGGCAAGATCACGTTGGGTCGCGGCGCGTCCGATGCAGCCAGCGTGCTGGCCCGGCGCCGCCGAATCAACGAGCTCAAGGACGAGGTGGAAGCCCTCACGACGCAGGTGGGCGAGTCGGAGTCGGCAGTCTCCGATGCGGAAGACGCTCTCGCAGCGGCGCAGCAAGACGCGCTCGATCTCGGACAGCGGATAGCGTCCTTCTTGGGCGAGCAGGATTCGCTTCGGGAAGAGATCGGGCGCCTCGAAGAAGGCCTCACCGCAATCGACCGCGACGTCGACAAGATCGAGCAGCGCCTTGCCGAAATCGACGAGCGCAGCGCCAAGGAGGCTCCGAATCGCGAGGAGCTCATCTCGGCGATCTCTTCGGCCCAGGACGAGCTGGAACGCCTCGAGGAAGAGTCGGCAGTCGCCCGCGAGCGCAGAGACGCACGCTTCAGGGAAGAAGCCGCTATCAACGAGCGTCTATCCCAGTGCCAGGTCGACATCGCGACGGTCTCGGAGCGCGAGATACATCTAAAGCGCCAGGTCGGCGCCATCACCGCCGAACTCAAGGAACTCGAGCGGACGGTCGAACAGTCCAGGGAGACCGAGCACGCGCTCGAGCTTCTTCGCGAGCGCATCCAGCCCGTGCACGATCTCTACTCCGCGCTGCTCGAACGCGCGGAGCACTGGGCGGTCAAGCTCCGTGACCGCGCTCGATTCGAACAGGCGGATTCCGAATCACTCAAGACCACGATCCACGATGCACAGGATGCCGTGCGCGAGGTACAGACGGACATCGATTCTCACTCCTCGAGCATGAGCGACCTGCGCGTCCAGAAGGGTCAGCTCGAGGTCCGTGTATCCCAAGCCACGGCGCGCATAGTCGACGAGCTGGGAGTGCCATTGGAGCGCGCGCTCGAGCGCGCGGCACTGGAGGACCGGCGTTCAGCTGAGGATGCGCTGCATAGGCTTCGCAAGCGCATCGAGAACCTCGGCCCGGTCAACCCGATCGCGATGCAGGAGTACGAATCTCTTCGGCAGCGCCGGGACTTCCTCTCATCGCAGATCGAGGATCTCTCCGAAAGCCGAAAGGCACTCTCGAAGATACTCGCCGCCATCGACCGGAAGATCCGCGAGCGGTTCTTCGAGACGTTCGAGCAGGTGGACGCGCACTTCCAGAACGTCTTCTCGATCCTGTTCCCTGGGGGGCACGCTTCCTTGTCACTCACGGAACCCGACGACCCCGAGAACACGGGCGTGGAGGTCATCGCACAACCTCTCGGGAAGAAGCTCCAGAAGATGTCACTGCTCTCCGGCGGCGAGAAGTCGCTCACGGCACTCGCCCTGCTGTTCGCCGTGTACCGCACGAGGCCGTGCCCGTTCTACATACTCGACGAAGTCGAAGCGGCCCTGGACGACACCAACCTGCGGCGGTTCATCGCCTTCGTCGACAGCATGCGATCGCACACGCAATTCATAATCGTCACGCACCAACGTCGCACCATGGAGATGGCCGACGTTCTGTATGGTGTCTCGATGCAGGCCGACGGCGTGAGCAAGGTCGTCAGCCAGAAGCTCGACCGCGCCACGTCGCCGGAGACGGACGATGAGCACGCCCTGGTATAGGAGGCTCTCGGACGGTCTTTCCCGTAGTCGCGAACACCTTGGGGGACAGCTCAACGTCCTCCTCCGCAAGGGTCCCGACCTAGATGCGGCTTTCTGGGAAGAGCTCGAAGACACGCTCATCGCGGGTGACATGGGCGCGACTGCGGTGACCGAGGTCGTCGAGCGACTTCGTGATGCAGCCGCCCGCAAAGCGCTGCCCGACGCCCATGCCGTCCTCGACCACCTTGCCGGGGAGCTCGCTGCGGAGTTCCCCACGGACAGCGACTTCCTCAAACATCCTCCTGTCACGGTTCTGGTAGTCGGCGTAAACGGAACAGGGAAGACGACCACGGTCGGCAAGCTCGCCAAAGAAGCCGCCGATGCCGGACATGTGGTTCTGCTCGGCTCGGGAGACACTTTCAGAGCTGCTGCCGGAGAGCAGCTGGACATCTGGGCCGACCGCGCGGGAGTCCCGATGGTAAAGCGAGACAGGGGAGCGGACCCCGCTGCGGTCGTGTTCGACACGATCGCCGAGGCCAAGCGCGGGGGAGCCGCCGTCACGCTTATCGACACCGCCGGACGGCTCCACACGTCCGCCGACCTGATGCGCGAACTCGAGAAGGTCCAGCGTGTCGCCGAGCGCGAGAGCGAGGCCCCGGTGAAGGTGCTCCTGGTCATGGATGCCACGACTGGTCAGAACGGGCTCGCCCAGGCACGCGAGTTCGATTCGGCACTCGGTGTCGACGGCATCGCCCTCACGAAGCTCGACGGGACCGCCAAGGGCGGCATCGCCGTGGCGATAGCCCGCGAGCTCCGGCTGCCGATCCTTCGAATCGGTGTGGGAGAGGGTATCGAGGATCTGAAGCCGTTCGACCCCTTGGACTTCACGCGTGCGCTAATCGGCGAGGTATGACGTGCGGCTGCAGTGGCAGCGTCCCGAATCCGGGATCGACCGTCTGGCCCTCTACCTCGCGGCTCCACTGCTCGCGCTCTTGACGGTGGTCCTCATTCTCTTCTCGTTCCTGTACTCCACGGTGCGAGTCGAGGGCGACTCCATGGTCCCCGAGCTACAGTCGGGTGACCGTGTTCTCCTGCGCCGCTCATACGAATACCCTTTGCGCGGCGACCTGGTCGTCTTCGATCGCTCCACCGGCGTCCCCGTGGTGAAACGCGTGATCGGCCTGCCCACCGACCAGGTGAAGATGGACTCCGGTCACGCTTTCGTCAACGGCGCGCCCGAAAGGGGCACGTACTCGGTGCTCTACAGCGAGGACGACATCTCGCACGGTCCGTACACGGTCCCGGCGGGGAGCCTATATGTCGCCGGCGACAACCGCCCGCAATCTCTCGACAGCCGCGATTTCGGCGCGGTGCCTCAAGAAGATGTGCTCGGCGAGGCGATACTCGTGTACTGGCCCCTGTCGCATTTCGGCCGCGTTGACCGTGCGGGTGTGTCCGACTAGGGTGTGAGGACGTCTTCGGTAGGAAGGGGACTTCTGCGTGTTCGACAACCTCAGCAAACGCCTCCAGGACATCTTCTCGAACTTGACCGGCAAAGGCCGGCTCTCTGAGGCAGATGTCGACGCGGCCATGCGCGAGATTCGGCTCGCCCTGCTCGAAGCCGACGTCAACTTCAAGGTGGTCAAGGAGTTCGTGGCTGTCGTCCGCGAGCGCGCCGTCGGCGAGGACGTGATGCGAAGCCTCACGCCGGGACAAACGGTAGTAGGCATCGTCCTTGACGAGCTCACCAACCTTCTCGGCGGCACGAGCGCCCGCCTCACTCTCACCAACCGGATCCCGAACGTCATACTGCTCGTTGGACTCCAGGGCTCCGGCAAGACGACCGCCGCGGCAAAGCTTGCGAACCACCTCCGCAAACAGGGCAAGCGGCCGCTGATGGTCGCCTGCGACATCTACCGCCCGGCCGCAATCGAGCAGCTCGAAACTCTCGGGCGGGAGCTAGGCATCCCCGTATTCCGTGGAGAGGGTGCCGATGCGGCTGGCATCGCGAGCGCAGGCGTGAAGGAAGCCGTCTCGACCATGCGTGACGTGGTGTTGGTCGATACGGCCGGACGACTCCACATCGACGAGGAGATGATGGATGAGGCTGTGAGGATCAAGACCGCGGTCTCGCCGGACCAGATCCTCATGGTCGTCGACGCGATGACAGGCCAGGATGCCGTTAACACCGCAGATGCATTCGCCCAGCGCGTCGACTTCGACGGTGTTCTCATGACGAAGCTCGACGGCGATGCCCGCGGCGGCGCAGCGCTTTCGGTGCGAAATGTGACCGGCAAGCCCATCGTGTTCGCGAGCGTGGGCGAGAAGCTTGACGCGCTCGAGCCGTTCTATCCCGACCGAATGGCAAAACGCATCCTGGGCATGGGAGATGTCGTCGGGTTGATCGAGAAGGCACGCGACACGATCGACGCGGACGATGCCGAAGCTCTCGAGCAGAAACTGCGCACCGCGGCTTTCACCCTGGACGACTTCCTAGTCCAGTTGCGCCAGATCAAGAAGATGGGTGGTGTCACGAGTCTCCTGGGTATGCTGCCGGGCGCGGGGAAGCTCAAGGGTGGCGTCCCCGAAGTGGACGAGCGTCAGCTGGACAGAGTTGCCGCCATTATCCACTCGATGACGCCACAGGAGCGCGCGAAGCCGCAGGTGATCAACGGCTCCCGCCGCCAGCGCATAGCAAACGGGTCCGGCGTGACCGTTACCGAAGTCAACCAGCTCCTCAAGCAATTCGCCGAAGTCCGGAAACTCATGAAACAGTTCCAGAAGGACGGCGGGAAGCGACTCCGCGGGCTGAAGCTCCCGCCCGGTTTCGGCCAATTGGGCTAGGAAGCCAAACCGCGTTCTCCGCTTTGACCCTACCTGGGCTATGTCGTATCATGAGCAATCGTTTTGCGTGCCCGTGGCCCGAGCTGGCCACATTTCACGGAGGTGAATCGTTGGCAGTCAAGATCCGTCTTGCGCGCACTGGGGCGAAGAAGACGCCTTTCTATCGCATAGTCGCGGCCGACTCGCGTGCACCACGCGACGGACGCTTCATCGAGGTGCTCGGCCGATACAACCCACGCGCCAACCCCAGCTTCATCGAACTCGACGTCGAGAAGACCGAAGCATGGGTGGCCAAGGGTGCCCAGATGAGCGACACGGTCGCACGTCTCCTCGAGATCGCCAAGAACCCCGACATGAAGGCACCCGAGGGCAAGGTCAAGGTCTCCAAGAAGTCATCCGCAAGGGCCAAGAAAGAGGAGGCTGCCGCGGAGGCTCCTGCAAAGGAGGCTCCTGCCGCAGAGGCCGAGGCTCCTGCCGCAGAGGCCGAGGCGCCCGCCGAAGAGGCTCCTGCCGAAGAGGCGCCCGCCGAAGAGGCGCCCGCCGAAGAGGCGCCCGCCGAAGAGGCTCCTGCCGAAGAGGCTCCTGCCGAAGAGGCGCCCGCCGAAGAAGCCGACGATGCCGCTGAAGAGGAAGAGTAGCCTCCCGCCATGGCTCGAACGGCCGACACAGACGAACTGCTCCGGTTTCTCGTAACGTCGCTCGTCGACGATCAAGACAACGTTTCGATTGCGCGCCGCTCGGAGGGCGATAGGATCGCATTCGAGATATCCGTGAACCCTGACGACATCGGCAAAGTGATCGGCCGTCAGGGCCGCATCATCAAGTCCATTCGGACGCTGATGCGCGCCGCCGGAAGCATCAACGGCGAGCATATCGACGTCGACGTCCTCGGCTAGAATCATGGGCGCCGCGCCCTTCGTCACAGTCGCACGCGCCGTCAAACCGCACGGTCTCGCAGGCGAGATAGCCTTCGACCCTCGCCTCGAGGACGACCTCAAGTGGCTCGAGGGTGTGACCGTATGGTTCGTACCTCCGGCGGAACAAGCGATCGGATACCGCGTCAATGCCGTGCGCACGGGTCCGAAGGGTCCGCTGGTCGCCATCGATTCGGTCGACTCTCCCGAGCAAGCCAGATCCCTCGCCGGCCGCGCCGTCCTGGTACGCGAAACCGATGCACCGGAGGGCTATCTCGTGGAAGAGCCCGATATGTGCGGAGTGAGCGTCACTGACTCGGATCGCGGCTTCATCGGTGAGATCACCGACGTGATCGTCACCGGCGCGAATGACGTCTGGGTCGTTCGCGGCGACCGATTCGGCGAAGTACTGATCCCCGTGATCGACGACGTCGTCCTCGATCTCGACATGCAGGAACGCCGCGCCGTCGTGCGCCTTCTGCCCGGACTGATCGACGGGGAGGAATCCTCGTGAGGGTCGATGTCGTCACCATATTCCCCGATATGTTCGCCGCGCCGATGTCGGCCTCCATCGTCGGAATAGCCCGCGACCGTCACCTACTTGAACTGCACGTCCACGACCTGCGGGATTGGGCTCATGACCCGCACAGGACTACGGACGACTATTCCTACGGCGGGGGCCCAGGCATGGTCATGAAGCCCGAGCCCATCTTCGGCGCAGTGCGCCATGTCACCGAACTCGCTCCCGAAAAGCCATACTCGGTCTTCCTGACGCCTGCCGGACGCCGTATGGATCAGCCAATCGCCCAGGAACTCGCAACACGCGACAGACTGCTTCTGGTGTGCGGTCGCTACGAGGGGTTCGATGAGCGCGCGTACGCGCTCGCCGACCTGCGTCTCTCCATAGGCGACTACGTTCTCTCCGGTGGAGAGATACCGGCGATGGTCGTCATCGAAACGGTCGCCCGGCTGCTTCCCGGTGTCCTCGGCCATGACGAATCCGCCATCGACGAGTCCTTCGCCGCCGGTCTT
>JAOUET010000270.1 GCA_029858605.1 Coriobacteriia bacterium
CCGTCCGACGTCGGCCATGCCCAGTCGACCGGTACCGTGAGCATCCTCGGGTCGCCGGTATGTACGTACTGTCCGTTGTTGTTCACGAAGATGTACGGGTCGAAGAACAGGTTCTCGCCGTGATAGAGGCTGTCGTCCCAGGTCGGGAACTCGAACATGCAGCCCGGGTCGAACGTGATCACAAGCTGCGCGTCGATAGGCAGACTGCCGGTGTTCGGCACTATCACGAAGTCCATGCCGGCGGAGTCATCATAGACGCCCGAATCCACGAGCACGCTGTCGCGGTACAACTCGTACGTGCCATCGCAGCCGAAAGCATCCGGGGCCAAGTGCATCACGTGCGTGTAGCCGGCCATCTTCGCCTGTGGCGTGATGGTGAACGACATCTCCGCGAGCTCGGAGTAGGCTAGACCAGTGAACGTCGCGGTCGTCGAGATGTCCGCAACGAAGTCGTTGTAGTCCCAGTCGTTGCCCGCGGCAAGAGGCAGGTCCTCGTAGGCGACGCTCATGGTGCCGCCTTCGGGCCACACTTCCTGGATCTCGCACGGCTGGATCTCGTACTTGATGTACGTCGCCCAGTTCCTCCCGGGGAAGTCCTCTCCGTCGCCCCATGCGGTCTCGTCGAGGTAGCGCACGCAATCGAGCTCGAGTTCAAGCTCGCCCATGCCGCCCCAGCGCTCGTTCTCCTCGGTGAAGACGTCAACCGCATTGGCCCCGGAGACGAACCCTGAGATGTCTGGGAAGGTGCCCGGGATGTACCAGCGGTCGGTCTCCCTGGGCTCCACGGTTCCCCGAGCAGCCGAAACGCCCGCAACTCCCATGAAGGTGCCTGGCACCTGGCCGGTGTACACGCGAGTGCCACCCCAGAACTCGAGCTCCTCGTTTAGGAAGACGTACAGGTTGTCGTTTATCGGGATCCCGGCGACGTGGGATGCCTTCGCCCGAAGTTCTCCGCCGGTGACAGTCGCGCCGGTCGGAAGGTTGAACGTCGCCCGGAAGCGCCTGAGATCCGAGAACCCGTTGTAGCTACCGCCGTCCGGATCGGTGGAGCGGTACTTCCATGAAGCCCAGTTGACGCCCGGTGTCACTCCTCCCGGGTTGTAGTACGCGCCGTTGTCCCACACGACCTGCTCTGGATCGAGCGGGATCGCGAAGGCCTGCTCTTTGGTCCACTGCGTGCCGTAGCCCGGGAAATCGAGCGTTGCAGTCGGCTCCTCGCTACGCATCCACGTCAGTTCGGGCATGCAGGTGAACTCCTCGGGCTTCTCTATCACCGCATGCGCCGCGACGTACGCCATCTCGCCGGCCGACAGCCCTAGGTCCGCCAAGTCAAAACAGACCTTGTACTCCGTGACGCCGGGATCGTGATGGCTCTGCTTTTCGAACTGGCCGGGTATGGGATTGCCGTTCTTCTGCGGGATGTCTGCGAGTTCGTCGGCCGCATGCGTATGCGTTTCGACGATCAGCCATCCTTCGGCGATTGCGTCCTCGTTCAGCTCGTACAGCACACAGAGCTTGTCCTCGCAGTTCATGACGGTGACAGTCCCGACGTCCATGTCCTGGCCCGCGTAGAGCGTGCTCACCTGCGGCGTGCCGCAAGGCCCGCAGGGCTCCCCGTTGCCGTCGTTTGCCGCGGCGGGCAGTACGAGCGTGAAGACCATCGCCGATACGACCAGCGTGGCCAACATCGCCCTGTAGAATCCTCGGTTCTTCATGTCAACTCCCTCCGAAGTCGACTTGCGTCTTGCTCCTTCCGTGCGCTCGGTCGGGATTCGACGATTGCGGGCTGACGTTCCTAGGGTGCATCGATCCACAACTGGGAGACGCGCACGCTCTCCATGAGTTCATGCACCTCCTCCACACGCCGCATCACACGCTCCCCCCAGGCGACACGGCGCCACACACAAAGACCGGCAGTCCGCATGCGGACGTGCCGGTCTCACCACTAGCTCCCCGTCGGGAACGGTGACCGAACTCCCCCGACGGATCGTCACCTCACTACGCCGCTTGTTACCCATGCGAACGGCGAACGAAACCGAGGCGAGGGGCGTGGCCGGGGCCGTGTGGCTAAGCCGAACAGCGCGGCCCCCGAAACCTCTTCGGGAGCCGCGCTTCGGCAGGCTATCTCGGTGGTGAGACTACAGCTTGCTT
>JAOUET010000271.1 GCA_029858605.1 Coriobacteriia bacterium
TCAGGATCGTCGAGATCTCGCTCGTCGACTCCACGACCGACTCGGCAAGCTTGCGGATCTCGGCCGCTACCACCGAGAATCCCTTGCCCGCCTCGCCGGCGCGCGCCGCCTCGATGGCCGCGTTCAGCGCGAGGATCTTCGTCTGGTCGGCGATACCGTTGATGATCGCAAGTACCTGCCCTATCTGCTGGCTGCGCTCGCCGAGTACGAGAATCCTGTTCGCAGACGCCTGAGTCCGAATCGTGATCTCATCCATCGCTGTGAGCGTGGTCGTGACGGCTTCCTGTCCGGTTTCGGCGCTGGTGAGCGATGCCTCGGCAAGACGCACCACCTGATCGGCGTTCTCGGCGATCTGCCGGTATGTGGAGGCGAGTTCCTCCATAGTCGCGGTGGTCTGACTGATCGAGGCCGCCTGATCTGAGGACCCCGAGGCCTGCTGCTCTGTCGCCGACAGGATGTCGGAGGAGGACTGAGCGAGCCGCCTCGAAGACTCCTGAGTCTGCCTGATCAGATACACGATCAGATCGAGCATCTGATTGTAGGAGGCTGCGAGCACGCCGAACTCGTCGTTCGATCCAACCTCAACCTTGCGGCCGATCTCACCCTGACACGCCGCACGCACACTCTCCGCGAGCAGTGCCAGTGGCGTCATGAAGCGTCGGCTAATGAGCCAGATGGCCCAGACCCAGACGACGAAGAGCCCGGTCATGATTCCGAGCACGACTACGATGTCCCGTCCGAGATCGGCACTCGCCGATATCTCATCGCCGAATACGAGGAAGAGCAGTCCCCACTGGATGAGATTGAACACGAATGCCATACCCGCCGTGGCGACTGTGAAGCGGGTGACAAACGTGCCGCGTATCGTCTCGAAGAACCTCATCGTCCTCGCCCTTCCGTGTTCGCGCTCGCCCTCAGCGGCCCGTGGTCTCGCCCACAGGCTCGAGAACGCGCTCGACGTCGAGCAAACCGACAACCGTTTCTTTGCATGGAACAGACCCCGCCACGAACTCAGCCCGCCGCCTGTCGATCGTACTCAGCGGCGGCTCAACACTGTCGGCAGCCACCTCGGCGATGTCGCCGATCTCGTCGACGACCGCCGCTGTCACGCTCGAAGTCCCCTGCAAGACGATCGCCGCCGGCCGCGCACATTCCGTTCCTTGGTGGTCCGCGCGCATCAAACGCGCGAGATCCGTTACGGAGACGATCTCTCCTCGCACGTTCACCACTCCGAGGATGAAATCGGGAACGCAGGGTATCGGGGTGATGTGGCATTCCTGATGGATCTCCCGCACGTCTTCGAGTCTGACCGCGTACCACTCCTCATCCAGGCGGAACAGAAGGAGAGCGAGACGATCGTCCTCTCGCTCTTCCGCAGCCTCTTGGGCGAGCGTCTCAGCCCGATGCCGCAGAATCTCCTCGGCTCGTTCAACAAGCGATCCATGCACCTCGGCGCCCATGTCAGTCACCCACCGCAGCGAGTTCACCGAGCATTGCATCGGCGTCCAGCAGGTAGACGAGGCCGTCGTCGGTGGCGAAGGCGCCTGCAAGTCGAGACCCGAGCGCGCGGAGCAACGGGGGGTCTTGGACGCGTTCCGCCGGTGTGTCGATCACGTCATGTACGCGGTCGACGATGAGTGCAACCGATTCTCCCCTGCTCAGACAGACGATCATCGGCGTCTCGAGAGTGTACTCGGCGCGTGGAAGTCCAATGGCCGAACGCGCGTCAACAGCGGGAACGATGGCGCCGCGCAGATTCAAGACACCGACGAGGGGGCCGTCATCCGAGCACACCTCCGACAGTTCGACAATGTGCTGAATCTCTTGGACCTGCTCGAGCAGAAGCGCGTAGCGCTGGCCCTCGAGCGAGAACACGAGTGCTTGTCTCGCGGCCTGCAGGGCAGGCGGGTGCGACGCGACGATCGCTGCGCCGGCTTCGGGTGTGACGGCACGCGTCATGGCCCACTCACTCCGCGAATCTCAGGACGCGTTCGAGTTCGCCCGCACTCACGACGCCCGCCTTCATCCGTGCCAGGCCCACGCTTGTCAGCGACTGCATCCCCGCTGAGAGAGCCGCGGCCTCGAGCTCCTCGGTGTCGGCTCCTCTTGCCAGCAGGCTGCGCAAGGCGTCGGTGATAGGCAGCACT
>JAOUET010000069.1 GCA_029858605.1 Coriobacteriia bacterium
GGATGGCAGCGAGAATCAGCGGCCAGTGACCGACGAAACCGGCGTCCACGAGAAACAGCCCGTCCGACTCGATGAGGTAGGACGAGGCCATGAACCCGCGAATACGATGAACCTTCATATAGCGGGTGTACAGCAACACGCGTGCCCTTGTCATCACCCGAGCGGTCACCAAAGGATGAGCGGCAGTGTCATGACGACACCGCTGACGATGGGGACGGTGAAATTGTCGTTCAAGTCCAAGGGTGCGAGTTCGGTGAGCGTGGCTGCCACGGCGCCGAGCAAGTACTGCACTGGCGTGATCGGCACGAGCAACGACCACGCGAATCCGGCACTCGCGCACACGAACAGATGCGCAAGCGATCCCTCGAGCGTCTTTGTGAAGACCCTCGTGCGTCCGTGCTCGAGCCCGATGAACTTCGCGATCGTGTCGCCCACGGTGAGATAGACGAGTGCGGTCGTCGCAATCTCCTGGGAGAACAGGAAGATGGCGAGGAAGCTCCCGCACAGGAAGAGCGTTGCCGAGGAGAATGTCGCTTCGTCGGCACGTCTGAAGAAGAACGATCCCTTCTCCAGCAGGACGACGTTCGCGCGTCGGGACACGAGTCGGACTACGTCGAGGGTTATGAAGAACAGCGTGACCGAGCCCACGAGCAGAAGCATGGTTTGCTTCGGCAAGAAGAGGTACATCACTGGGAACGCCAGTGCGAGGGGCCGAAGAAGCACGCGGAGGTGGCGCATGGCCCGCCCCGTCTCCTTGCTCACCGAGAACAGACCGCTGCGTCGGGCTCGCCGGACGTTGACTACGAGGATGTATGCCACGATTACCGTGATCAGGGTGCGATACGCCGTATCGTCTGCCCTCCAGGCGAGCAGCGCGTACAGCACGGGAAGTACGGTGATGGCGACCAGCGCGCCTTGGCGGAAGATGAACCCGAGGACGAACGCCGCGGCGCCCAGGACCGCGATGTCGAGCCAGCCGAGCCATCCCCGAGTCAGCGCGACGACGACCGCGTAGAGCAAGAGGCCGACGGTCGGGGCCATGCCCGTGGCACCCTTTCCGCGGAGGTAGAACGGCACTCGGTGACCGACGATCGCCATGACCCCTGCTGCATACGCCCACCCAAGGGCAAGACCGAGTTGGTGGGCCAACAGCATCGCAACCAGGCCCTTCGTGACGTCGTAGAGGGCCGTCACGATCGCCGCAGGCAGTCCCAGCACGTCGTAGGCGTTCATCGTGCCCGCGTTTCGCCGTCCTACGGACCGAAGGTCGAGCCCACGCGCTCTTCCGATCAGATAGGCGGGCAAGACCGAGCCGAGAAGGTAGCCCGCAGCGAGCGCGAAGAACTCCCTCACGACCTACCTCCTGCCCAAGCTAGCCGAAGAAGTCCAACACCTTGAGCGCTCGCCACGTGAGCCACTTGCTCGGTTTGCCTTTGACCTCCACGTCGGCGAGCATCTTGCCGTTGAAGCTGGTGCGCATCTTCCAGCGCATCTCCCCGTCCGCGGCATCGCGAACGACTTCCAGCGCCGGCTTGTACTCCGGCCTGCGGGTCTCTCCTACGGCTGCGAGTGCGAGCAGCGCCTCGAGCGCATCGGAGTTGTACGACAGCGGATAGCCGAAGCGCAGCCACCCGGGTTTGTCGTCGTAGTGGAGGGGGCTGTGCTCGGCGAGGAAGCGTTCTCGAACCTCGCTACGCTCGGCAGCGGGTGCCGGCCATACTTGCGCCTGGAACTCCTTGAACTCGCGGGGCAGGCAGCGGAAGATCTGCTTGTCCCGCAGTGCCGCCACGCAGGCGTCGCGCAAGGCGGGCGCATCCGTGGGCCACGACTTCTTCGGCACTTCGCCCAAGAGCAGGAGGATCTTGGGTGCGACCATGTGACAGTAGCCGTTGAGCGCGAAGTCACGCATGTCTCTGCAGCCCAGGTAGCCGAGCGTGCCATAGAGCTCGGCGCAGTACCCGATCGCTGCGACGATGCGTTCGTCTGCCGCATGCCCCATGCGAGCGAGAGCGCGACCGACGTTGGCGGTCAGGCACGGCGACGCCCCCGCAGGTCGGCCGTTGGCGCTCCACGACCCATCCTCGAGTTGACGCGAGAATGCGTATGCGACAGCCCGCTGGACGCGTTCGTCGTCAGGATTCGCATAGAGCTCGCCCAGGAAGTGGATCTGCCAAAGAGAGCCCTCGTACTTCTTGTAGTCGCGCTCTGGGGCAAGCCAGGAACCGTCATCTCGCATGGCCTCGAGGATCCGGTCGACCGGCGCGTATTGGTTGCGACGTGCCCAGAGCGCGTCGAGATCGGGCGAGTCCTTCTCGCCGAGGAGGTGGCGCCGAACCAGCGTCGCCACCGCCGGGTTGTCCGACTCGGTGAGCCAGTCTATCGTCCCTGATGGGACGCTCGAGGCTATTGTGGCTTGCGCAGCGGACATACCGTGCTACCTCTCTATCAGCCGAAGCAGCCCGTCCAGCGGGATCGTGAGCATGACGATCACGCCAGCACTGAACGCCGCACCGGCGAGGGCACCCGATACGACCGTGCGGACCCACGGCAGAATCGCGATCAGAGAGGCGATCGAGCCGTAGAGCGCGACCTGGCGCCACCATTCGGCGTCCTGGAACAGACCCCACGACGAGGCGACGATCAGCGCCACGGAAGCGAGCCAGAAGACGCTCCACAGCTTGCCGATCGCTCCGGTCACGAGCGCGTTGCCCGGCAGAACCCAGGGATTCTCGGTCTTGAAGCCGCTGGCCCTAGGTCCGAGAAACGCTCCCAGAACGCCTGCGACATGTCCGAGGCCGTGCATCGTCCATGCGATGAGGAATACCCAGCGAAGCATCCTCTCCTCCTCGGCCGAATCGGGCGTTCACGCGTCTTCCGTCTACGCCCTCCCTGTAGTGAGGGCCGCCTGCGGTACCACTGTCAGATGCCGACCCCGCACGTTCGTGAAGGCCGCATCCCGCATCCAGCGTGCTACGTCTTCCTCCGGGTATGCGCGTGTGTTGTTGATGACCCAGAAGAGCAACTCGTTCGCACCCCCTGCTGAGTCTATGTTCCCGTTGCGGCCGGTGTGTGCCGAATCCAAGACGACGAAGGTGCCGCCGGGCTTGAGTGCACGCTTCGCTTTGGCGAACAGCTCCACGACCTGATGCGGGGTGAAGATGTGGATGACGTTGAAGAGCAGAACGACGTCGTGACCCTCGCCCCAAGGCTCTGCGAGCAGATCACCCTCGCGGAACGTGATTCGGTCTTGGAGGCCCGTTTCCGAGACTAGGTCGCGGCCGATCTTCACGGCGCCTGGCAGGTCGATCACTTCGGCACACAAGCTCGGGTAGCGCCGGCAGAAGCGCGCGCTGTAGGTGGCGTGTCCGCCGCCGACATCGAGTAGCCGTTTCGGCTCGTCGTCGAGGCGTATCTTGCGGACTATCTCGGCCGAGCCCAGGCGTGCGAACTGCGCCAGCCCAGTCTGGTAGCGCTGCCAGAAATGGTCGTTGCGGTCCGCGTGGAAGTCACGTTCTCGAGCCGAGCGAAGACGATCCTCGACATCGTCCAGCTCGTCCCAAAGCACGCGAAAGAGGCCGAATGCGCCCGTGAGCGGAAAGCGTGCGTCGGACTGAAGCCAGCGACGGACGGCGCGCCCGTTGCGGTAGAGGCCGCCGCGGCGTTTCAGATAGCCGAAGCCGTTGAGCGCGTTCAGTAGCGCCTCGGTGCCGACCGTGTCGCAGCCGATATCGCGCGCCACCTCTTCGGCCGACATGGTTCTCGCCGCCAGAGTGTCGAACACGCCCAACTCGACAGCGGCCATGAGCACGCGGCTCGACATCATGCCCCAGTAGCCGAGGAGCATCGGCGCGGGATACAGGCCGCTGGCGACGGCTAGCTTCGCGAGCGGGTTCCAGGTGACGAGTCCCAATCTCATGGTGCCTCCGCGGGTCGGGGCGGTGGCGCGGTTCCGGTCATTCCGGATTGTACCGGCGGATTCGGTTCTTCGTCGCCACCGGCGTGCGAGGGACTGGGATGTGGGCTGTCGTGAGAAAGCGGTGCGCACGGTAAAGTATCAAGTGTGGGATCGTTGCACCGGCCGCACGTGCGACCGAGATAGTGGGGTCGTCTTCGGCCATGGAGGAGGCGGTAGAGATGTCATCGGACCTTGCGGCGCCAAGCCCCCCGGCCAAGGGCAGCGAGAGGGGTACGACGTTCGGGAAGCTACCGGGTAGCGCGATTGCGTGGTGGGCGGTGGCACTCACAGTGCTGATATTCCCGGTCGCCTACGTGCTCATGGCCCATCTCCTCGATTGGCCGATATTCGATACGGCCTTCGCGCCCGTGCTTCTCATGACGCTCATAGACGCGGCTGCGGTTCTCAGTCTGGTGGCCTTCGTTCGTGGACACGAGCGGTCTTGGCTGCTCGTGTTCGCCTTGGCGGTTTCTGGGCCGCTGGCGCTGTTCGCGACGATGATGATGATCGGTGAAGTGGTCGCCCCCCACTAGGGTCGAGGACTGCTTTCAACCCGAATCATCTTGCTGCGACATCGCAAGGCGAGGCAGGAGACTTCCTCGCAAGAGCGAAGAGAATCTGGCGAACGATGCCGACACATCCGGGACGGATGCGACGCCGAAGCGACGCATCGGGATGTGTTGACAGGGGAGGCTGGACCTCGGGTCGCTTGAGCCTGCGTGCACTACGCGATACAGCTCGCAGGCTGTCGGCTGGAATCCGGCTGGGGGTATCTGCTAGCGGTGTGACGGCGACCGCGATACCCGCGTTCGCCGTCACACCGACGCGACGCTTGCCGACAAGCACCCTCGCCTTCGGCTACTTCGCGTGTGAGAGCGAGATGATGTTGCCTTCGGGGTCGATGAACCATGCCGATTGACCCCAAGCGCCCTCGGCTATGCCGTCAACCGTCTTCAATCCGGGAAGATCGTACTCTTCGAACTGCACGCCCCTGGAGCGCAAGTCCTGCACAACCGCGTGAAGGTCGGCGACCGTGAAGGCTGCTGCCGTGTGCTCGGCAACCGTGCGCGCCCGTTCGTAGACAAGGACCCGGGTGTCATCCCCTGCGACAATCAGGAACTGGTGCTCCTCGGGCATGTCCTGGATATCGAAGCCCAAGGTATCGTGGTAGAAGTGCCGCGCGCGCGCCAGGTCTTCGGCGGGAAGAACTGCCATGGCATGAGCCGTCGCTATCGGGCTGATTGTTGTCGGTTTCATCTTCTTCAACCTCCTCTCGTACACACGCACTTACCCTTATGGGGCGCATGTGAGTCTGCTGGCGGACAACCTTCACCCAACGGACACACAGCCGCCGACCTAGGTCGCACCGGGAGGCCGAGATTTCGATGACTGTTCGGGTACGTTGCGATTCGGGGAACACTCGACTAGCAGGTCCGAAGCATCACGGAGGTGTGTCATGAATGCAGCGGCTGCGGTCGAGAACCTCTACCCTGCTCTTATAGCCGGCGATGTCGGAGCCGTACTGGGTGCCTTCGGCATGAAGGCGACGGTCGACTCACCCTTGGGCGGCAAACAGCAGCCGCCGGAGTGGGTGGCCGAGAGTAGGGCGTGGCTCGAGGAGCATGCTGCGCGCTCCTCGGCAGTGAATACGGTCGCGACACCGGAGCGTGTTGCGCACGAGTGCTCGTTGGACGTGTGGTTCGGCGGTGCGAAGAGCGAGCTTGCGGTCATGCTCGTCGCAGACATCCTTGACGACGAAATACGTGACCTACGCGTCTATCACAGCACCTGGCCCATAACCGGCTCCCACTCCGTGCGTGCGCCGCTCATGGACTACGACCTCGTCGAGAGGCCTGCCGAACCAGTAGGCGCGTACCACGATGCGCTTGCCGCCGGCGATGCGGAGGCGGTCGATCGGCTGTTCGAACCCGACGGCTACGTGCGCGAGCCTGCGGGTTCCGCGTATTCGCACGTCGGTGCCGGGCGGACGGCCTGGTATCAGGCGATTCTGGGCGACGGGCCGCTACGGCTTCGACTCGGGACCATCACTGACGATGGGACGACGGTCGTCTACGAGTACATGGTCGAAAGCTGGGGGTCTGCCAGGCTACCTCGACAGGCGGGAGCGGCCGCGTACACGCGTGCGCCGAGCGGCCAGCTTGCGTCGGCGCGCATCTACGACGACGTGGACCCGCCACCGGCGGTCGCAGGGTCATAGTCGACGCTGCGAGGCTGCGGCTAGAGCTTGTATCCGATCGTGCGCAGAAGCCCGTGGCGCCACTCCACACCGCTCTCGTCCTCGACACCCTTCGGCGGGAGACCATCCACCACACCGAGGACACCGCGGCCTTGTTCGGTCTCGGCAACGACGACCTCGACAGGGTTGGCGGTCGCGCAGAAGATGCGACACACCTCGGACACCATCTTCAGTGCATTCAGCACGTTGATCGGATAGAAGCCGTCGGCCAAGTGCAGCACGAACGTGTGCCCTGCACCGATCGCGAGCGCGTTCTTCGCGGCAAGCTCCTGCATGGCATCGTCGGTGCCGGTGACGCGTACGAGGCACTCGCCGGAAGCCTCGCAGAACCCCAATCCGAACTTGATGCCGGGTACCGCTCCGACCATCGCCTCGTGTATGTCCTCGACGGTCTTTATGAAGTGCGTCTGGCCGAGGATGAAGCTGACCGTCTCGGGCTTCTCGATCTTGACCGTCGTAAGCTCCATGGTTCTCCCCTCAACATCTAGCTTCGTCTTGCCCGCACCATCGTAGTGCCCGGTTGCGGTCGGCGATCGGCCTAGCAGCTGCCCTCGGGCACGTCCTCGAACCTCTCCGCAAGTCGCTCCTGGACCTGCGGCATCGTCGTGTACTCCATCTCGTCGAGCGACAGGCGGTGCGGCTCGAAGGGCCCGTGCATGCGCAAGTAGTCCGCCGCCTGGAGAGCTCTTCGGCGGGCATTGTCGAACGACACGTCACCAAGCATGTCGCGAGGCTCTCCGAGCTTGCCGTCTGTCGTGATCTGGAAGCCGTACCCGACCACGCGTGGTGGACCGTCGAAGCGCGTCGGCGTGTCGTTGTCCCACGAGACGGGCATCAGCGGTCCGTGATGCGAGCCGCGCATCCAGCCTGCTACCGTGTGCGCGAGAGAGAACGGTTCGACGACTTCGCCCACGGCCGGGAGTCCGCTTTGCGAGCGCACGATCATTACCGGATCGTCCTTGCCGACGTAGCGCCCGGCGATCAGGCTCAGGCGCTGGGTCGACGTTGCGGCGGCCACGACGCCGTCGCTCGCGCGGTACACGTACTTGATGACGTAGCGCGCCGGAGCGCCGATGAACACGAGAAGGTCGTAGATCTCTTCGGGAGTCTTGAACGTCACCTTCTTGTGCTCCATCAGGTCGTGTACTTCGAAGAGGAATCCGCCGTGCATGTTCGGGTCGATGACCAGGCCGATCGTGTTGAACGGGTCGGCGAACA
Source organism: Coriobacteriia bacterium (assembly GCA_029858605.1). Classification (GTDB taxonomy): domain Bacteria; phylum Actinomycetota; class Coriobacteriia; order Anaerosomatales; family JAENZW01; genus JAENZW01. Next base: position 7,431 of record JAOUET010000069.1, read on the forward strand.
TCTTGTAGAGCGGCAGGTTCCATGCACCCGGCTCGGTCTTGTCGGCCAGGAAGATGATGACCGGCTCGCTCGGGCGAACCTCGAAGGTCATTTCCGCGCAGCCCGGACCCATTCCCCTGACGTTGCCCGAGAAAGAGTCCGACAGCAGGTCTTGTCCCGCGCCGTACTGCCCCAGCTGGCGGGCTTTCTCCGTCATGGTGATGAAGGTGTCCCATGAGAACTCGTGGATGGCTTCATCGTCGATACCCTTCTCGTGCGTCATGATCAGCGCGGTGTCGTCCCCGACCCTTCCGCGACGCGCGTCCAACACCAGGCCCGAGGAGATTGCCTCCTCGAGCCGTCCTTCCGCGACAGCAGATACCTCTGGATGGACGCTCGAGTGTCCGACCCACCCGCCGATGTCGGCCTTGATGACGCTCAGTGTGATCTCTCGGGCCACGTGAATCCCCTCCCCGCATGAACGCTCACGCGGGCCTATCCGCGCGAGCGGCTAGCCTTGGTGCCCCATGATAGGAGTGTCCCCCAACTAGTGCCGGTCGTGCCACGGGCGCGCTGGTTGTCCCCGCACGATGGTCGGTCGGGTGCTTGCGATCCGGTGCGGTTTTCGCCTGTGTGGCCTACGTCTTCTTCGGCCGCATGCCGAAGAAGAAGCGAAGCGGAGAGACCCGTCGCACGACCTCGTATGCCGCGAACGTGACTGCGATCGAAGCGAGGAAGAGAACGGTCCACTGAAGCTGCCAGGCAACCGCCAGTCTCACCACGTACCAGGCTAGGATGACGATGACCGTCTGATGAAGGATGTATATCGGGTACGAGGCCTCGGCGTGGTACGAGAGCCTGTCAGACGTCCAGTCGAGATACCGGCGCCCCCAGCCGATCAGGCCCGCTATCACTAGCCAAGTAGCGAGCATGCCGAAGTACGTGGCTACTGCGCGCTCTATCGAGGGGTCGGGCAGAGAGTCCCTCCATTCCCACGTCGCAACCCAAAAGACGCTCAGTCCCGTGCCCAAGAGGAGGGCGGGCCATCGATACCGCTCGGCCGACACGGCGAACTCGGTGCTGCAGAATGCGACGTAGCCCAGCACGAAGAACGCGAGATAGTAGAACGGATTGAGGCCTTCGAGGTCGGGCAGCGCATCTCCAACCAATATGACGAACGCCGCGAGCAGCGCGCCGAGCGGGTGCGCCAGCGCGCGACAGAACTTGCGCATGAACGCCGACCCCTTCTCGCCCCGTCCCCAGAGAAACAGCGGCAGCGCAACCAGTGAAAGCACCAAAAGGAACAAGATGAACCACAAATGGCCCAGTCCGAAGCCGCCCCAGTAGTCACCGCCCTCACGAACGTTGAGCACCAG
>JAOUET010000272.1 GCA_029858605.1 Coriobacteriia bacterium
CTTCTTCGCCGTGCAGATAGTGTTCTACGGTGCGGGGGCGATCATCAACGCCCTACTGAACTCCCAGCGCCGCTACTTCTGGCCAGCGATCGCTCCCGTGTTCAACAACCTGGTGGTCATCGTGACCCTTCTGGGCTTCTACGTGCCGTTCCGCGACACGAACCCCGACCTGGCGAAGGCGGGTCTGGCAATCGGCACATCCCTGGGTGTCCTGGCGATGGTCGTAGTGCCGATTCCGGATCTGATCCGCCTCAGACCCAGGTATGCGCTGCGCATCAACCTGCGCCATCCCGCGCTGCGGCTCATGGGCCGCATGGCCGTGCCGTCGGTACTCTACGTCGTCACCAACCTTGTGGCGGTGTCGTTCAGAAACGCCTACGCTCTGCAGGTCTCTCTCGAGGGACCTGCCACGCTTCTGTACGCGTGGATGTTCTACCAGCTTCCCTATGGGGTCTTGGGAGTCGCGCTAGCGACGGCCGTGTTCACGGAACTGTCGGACCAGGCTGGCAGAGACGATTGGACCGCATTCAAGGGAACCTTCCTCAGGGGTTTCCGCGCGACTGGCCTGCTGATCTTGCCGATGGCGGCGATGTTGGTGGCGCTGGCCGAACCTCTTGTCACGCTATACCAAGCGGGACGCTTCACCGCCGAGGACGTTCCAGCCGTCGCCCAGATACTGCGCTGGTGGGGAGTGGCCCTCTTCTTCTACGCTTCCTCGATGTTCGTACTGCGAACCTTCTACTCGCTCAAAGACACCCGCACACCGATGATCGTCAACGGAGTCTTGACCGTTCTCCAAGTGGGGCTGTACGCGACCTTGACGGTCGGCCTTGCCGGGTGGGCGGGAATCGGGTTGGCCGGCATTCCCGTTACGGACATGATCTTCTACGCCCTTCTGCTGGCGACACTCGTCTTCATTCTCCGCCGGCGGGTTGGCCGAATCGGCGGTCGCGATGCATCCTCAACGCTCGTTCGCGTCGCGGCGGCCTCCGTTGCGGGGGGCGGCGTTGCCTACGGGCTACTCGTCCTCACGGAATCGATGGCTTCACTGCCTGCGGGCTTCCTGCTGCAACTCGCGATCTGCGGTGTGGCAGGGCTGGGCACGGCCTACGGTCTGTCCGCAGCGTTCGGCGTATCGGAGGTGGCCGAAGGCGTGCGGGCAATTCGCGGTCTGCCGCGTCGTCTCCGCGGCGGCTAGCGGACGCCCAGGTCTCTCGGAAGACTGTGGCCTACGAGGTTCTGGAGCCTGCTGCCGCCAGCAGTTCCTCAGCGTGCGCTCTGCCCGTCTCGGTGTCGCCACCCGAGAGCATACGAGCGATCTCCACGACACGCTCGTCCCCCTCCACACTGCGAACGGACGTCGTCACGCTTCCATTCTCCACGTGCTTCTCGACTACCAGATGACGCTCTGCGAAAGCTGCTACCTGCGCCAGGTGTGTCACGACGAGCACCTGGTGGGACTCGCCGAGTTCGGCGAGCCGTCTCCCCACGTTTACGGCTGCAGCCCCACCGACGCCGGAGTCGACCTCGTCGAACACGAGCACGGGTACCTTGTCCGCAGCTCCGAGAACACCCTTCATCGCCAACATCACCCGAGACACTTCGCCGCCTGACGCGATCTTCGACAGCGGATGGAAGGGCTGGTCGCCAGCGGGCGCATAGAGGAACTCCACGCGATCCGGTCCGTCGGCCGTCCACGACTCGAAGTCGAGTTCGGTCACTGCGATGCTGAAACGCGCCTCAGCCATCGCGAGGTCTGATGCCGCAGACTGTAGATCCGCAACGAAACTGTCGACTGCTTCCAGTCGCACTCGTCTCAGTACGTCTGCTGCATCTTCCAGTGCTCTCTTGGCCGCATCGACATTCACCCGTGCTTCCTCGAGACTCCTGCCCCCATCATCCAGGGACGCGAGCGCCTCTTCGGCTTCCTGCTTCGCACGCAGCACATCCGCTAGCTCAGGACCGTACTTCTTCTTCAAGCCGGCAAGTGTCGCCAGCCTGGCCTCAGCTCGGTCGAGGGCGGCCGGATCGTGCTCGATAGCCTCGCCGTACTCTCGCAGCTCAAGGCCGATGTCATCAACGATCGCCGAAGTGTCGGCCAATCGTTCCGCAAGTACGTCGAGTGCCGGATCC
>JAOUET010000273.1 GCA_029858605.1 Coriobacteriia bacterium
GCACAGACGCGTCTCTGGGACGGCCTCCTGCACGGTCGTCACGACGAACTCCATCATCTCCGGTCCGCCCTTCGTGGCCGGGCCGAGGTTGATGTCGAGCACGTCCGCGCCACCCTCGACCTGCTTCTGCGCCATCTGCCGGATCGGCTCGGGGTTCCGGTCCTTCATTGCCGGGCCGATCGTGACGCTCATTACGTTGACCTTTTCTCCGATGACGAGCATGGTGGTCCTCCTGATCACGCGGTCTCTGTCCTGCTGGCGAGTGCCTTGGCTACTGCACGCAACGCTTCGCTGAATGCGGGATCCAGTCCAAAGGGAGATCGACCTTCTCGGTCGGCGGCGCGAACCTCCTCGCTCTCGGGCAGCGAGCCGAGAAGGGGGATGTCACCGAGGCTTTCTCGCAGATAGGCCTCGTCGGCTTCGCTGCGAATCCTGTTGCCGACGGCCACCGCGTTGCGCACGCCGATATCGGCGGCTAGGTCGCGCACGGCTCTCGCGGTCTGAACGCTGCGCGAACCCGGTTCGACGACAACGACGAACACGTCGACGCTGTCGGCGGTTCCTCGGCCGAGATGCTCGATGCCGGCCTCCATGTCGAGTATGACGACATCGTCACGCTCGACTATGAGGTGGTGGAGGAATGCCTTGAGAAACGTGCCTTCGGCGCACATGCATCCCGACCCGCCGCGCTCGACCGTTCCCATGCGCAGAAGGGTCACTCCGTCGACGTCTACACCGCACTTGTCTACGACGTCGGATACCTCGGGATTCAGGCGGAACATTCCGCCGGTGCCGGGTCGCGCCCCCGTGCGCTCTTCGATGAGATCGTCCATCTGGGACAGCGGCACGCACGCCGCAGCGGTCGCCTCGTCGGCGCCAAGTGCGGTTGCGAGGTTCGCGTCCGGATCGGCATCGATCGCCACGACGTTGCGGCCCTCCTCGGCGAAGAAACGCGCGAGGTTCGCCGCAAGAGTCGTCTTGCCGACACCTCCCTTTCCGGAGATGGCCAGTTTCACAGTCGCCTCCCCGTCCTACAGCTCGGCCGCGTCGAGCACCCGTGGCACTAGCTGTTCGGCACCTATCGCCATGATATGCACGCCGTCGCAGTCGTCGTGGACCTCTCGAATGAATCGGGCTGCGACCTGTATTCCCGTCTCGACCGGGTCCGAGGCGGCATCCAGCTCCTCGATGATGTTGGCCGGAACGCTGATCCCGGGGATGTTCTTGTTCATGAAGCGCGCCATTCCCGCCGATCTCAACACGACGATCCCGGCGAACACCTTGACGTCGAACTCGCGGGCGTAGCCCATGAAACGGCGGAACGACTCGACGTCGTAGACGGCTTGAGTCTGGAAGAACTTCGCCCCGGCCCGTATCTTCTTCTCGAACTTGGCCATCTGCGGCCGGATGGGATTGGCGTCCGGCGTGACGACCGCTCCGACGAAGAAGTCCGGGACACCCGCAAGCTCGTTGCCGGCGAGGTCGGTTCCTGCATTCAGCGTCCCAACGATGTTCAGCAACTGGACCGACTCGAGGTCGAACACGGCCCTCGCGCCCGGGTGATCGCCCACGACGACGTGGTCCCCCGTCAGTGCCAGCACTTCCGTGATGCCGAGAGATGCCGCGCCGAGGAGATCCGATTGAACTGCCAGCCGGTTGCGGTCGCGGCAAGTCACCTGGAGCACTGGATCGAACCCATGTTGCTTGAGATGTGTGCACGCCCCGAGCGTGCACAGTCTCATCACTGCCGCCTGGTTGTCCGTGACGTTGAGGGCGTCGACGCGATCGCGCAGCATCTCCGCCGTCACGAGCATCTCGGAAACGTCGGTACCCTTCGGTGGCCCGACCTCCGACGTGACCACGAACCGTCCCTCTTCTATCGCGGCCTGTACGCTCATTTGTCGGTGTCCGTTTCGTTGATGTCCCAAGTGCTGCAGTTCGTGCGAACCGAATGGTCCTTTGGCTCGAGTGTCTTGCCGAAGGCTTCTGGGTGACCGAGACGCTCGAGGCGATCGTGGATCAGCACCCACGCGCAGTCGCGATCGCCGAGTTCGCATCTGCCGTCGGAGACCCCGCCGCACGGGCCGTTCATGATGCCTTTCGCGCAGCGGGTGACGGGACAGATC
>JAOUET010000274.1 GCA_029858605.1 Coriobacteriia bacterium
AGCCAAGCTCGCGGAAGTTGCCTTCTCGAGTCCCCAGAACGCCAAGCGGTTGAACAGCATCATCCATCCGGCTCTCGCCAGCGATATCCTACCGGGACTCACGGAGATGGGACTCCTTCTCAACCCGCCGCCGCTCGTAGTGCTCGACGTCCCGATGCTCGTCGAGGCTCCCGTCTTCGGCGAGTTTGCAGACATCATCCTCGCAATCTCTGTTCCCGAGGAAACGCGCATCGAGCGATCGCTCGATCGCGGCATGGACGAAGCCGACGCGCGAAGGCGTGCTGCATGCCAGTCCTCCGAGGAGGACCGGATCATGCTTGCCGACAGGGTGATCGTGAACGTCGGCACGGAGGAAGACTTCATCGCCGAACTCGACAAGTTCTGGGACGACGTGGTCGAGAGTGAGGACTAGACGTCCGCCATCGCGGATTCGTTGGGCTCTCGGCGCGGTCGTCCTCCTTCTGGCGTTTCTGACATTCTTGTTCCTGCGAGGCCCTGCGTTCGTCCAGCGGTATTACTATCCGCTGGAACACGAGAGTGCCATCAGGGAGTCGGCCGAGCGTCACGAGATCAACCCGTACCTGGTCGCGGCCGTAGTGAACGCGGAGTCGGGATGGGACCCGGATGTGGTCTCGGATGCGGATGCCGTGGGACTCATGCAGGTGCTGCCGGAGACAGCTGCCGAGATGCGCGAGCTGGGTCTGGTCGAAGCAAGCGCAAGCGACGACCTTTCGGACCCCGCGACAAACATCGAGTACGGCACGGCCTACCTCCGCTATCTGGTCGAGCGCTATCACGAGATCGAGACGGCGCTTGCAGCCTACAATGCGGGAATCGCGAATGCGGACGATTGGGCGAAGCAAGGTGGCGATATCAGAGACGCTATCGAGTTTCCCGAGACGAAGCACTTCGTGTTGAGGGTCGCACGGGCGCGGGACGTGTACGAGAGACTGTATCCGGACGCTTTCGAGTAGCAGCCACGCTTCGCCTGCCGAGCTGCCGGCAGCTAGCGACGTGCGCCACTGTCGGTCTCTGACGGTTCTTCGGCTCGCCTTCATCGACCCTTCGGGCATAATCGATTAGGTCGTCGCCCAGTTGGATGGACCCGACGGCGACAAGCCGGATGTCTTGCAGGAGGCCCTTCTTGGACCGACAGTTTCGAGTGGTCTCGGCGTTCGAACCCGCAGGAGACCAGCCGAAGGCGATCGACGAACTCACACGCGGCGTCGAGGACGGCGCGCGCTATCAGACGCTTCTCGGCGTGACCGGGTCGGGGAAGACGTTCACGATGGCGCACCTGATCGAACGCATGCAGAAGCCGACGCTGATCATGGCGCCGAACAAGACTCTCGCCGCGCAACTGGCGGCGGAGCTGCGCGAGTTCCTGCCGGACAACGCCGTCGTGTACTTCGTGTCGTACTACGACTACTACCAGCCCGAAGCATACGTTGCCACCACCGACACCTTCATCGAGAAGGACGCGTCCATAAACGAGGAGATCGAGAAGCTTCGGCACGCCGCAACGGCAGCTTTGCTGTCGAGGCGCGATGTCGTGGTCGTTGCCAGCGTGTCGTGCATCTACGGGATCGGCTCGCCGGAGGACTATGCCGGGATGGCGGCGTTCCTGACGCTTGGCGAAGAGTACGACCGCGACAGACTGATCCGCGATCTCATCGAGATCCAATACGACCGCAACGACTACGAGCTGCAGCGCGGCACGTTTCGCGTTCGCGGCGATGTCCTAGACGTCTTCCCGCCGTATGCCGATCACCCGGTGCGCGTCGGGTTCTTCGGCGACGAGATCGAATCGATTGCCGAAGTGGACCAGCTCACGGGTGAAGAACTGGTGACCTACAAGTGGCTCCCTGTGTGGCCGGCCACGCACTACGTGACGGCGCGCGACAAACTCGAGAGGGCGCTGGGAACCATCGGTGAGGAGTTGGGACAGCGCCTTGGGGACCTGAAGGCCGAGGGAAAGCTGCTTGAAGCGCAGCGCCTTGAGATGCGTACGAACTACGACCTCGAGATGCTCGAGACCATGGGGTTCTGTTCCGGCATCGAGAACTACTCGAGGCACCTGGACGGGCGCGACCCGGGCGAGCCGCCGAGCACGCTGATC
>JAOUET010000070.1 GCA_029858605.1 Coriobacteriia bacterium
TATCCTCAGTACACGCGTCCCGCGACGTTCGAGGGAATGGACGTTCCGGAGGTGCTTCGCAGCGGCGACCATGCGAGGATTGCCGCCTGGAGACGGGAGCAGGCCATTCGCGCGACGGCCCGCTATCGTCCCGATCTCTTGGACAGAACCGAGCTGACGCCCGAGGAGCGCGCGTTGGCGGACGAAGAGACCTGAGAGGACCGCAACCGTGCCACCTGACGACAACAGCGATATGGCCCAGTCCCGCCAGTCTGAGGACGCCGGTCGCCCCAACGCTCCGTCCAGTGCTGCCATCAGGGATACCGAAGAAAAGCCCGGGCTGCTCCGGTGGCTGCTCGAGACGATACTCATGGTCGCCCTTGCCTTCGCGCTCGCGCAAGGCATCAAGGCCTTCGTCGTGCAGCCCTTCGTCATTCCCACCGGTTCTATGGAGCCCACGATAATGACGGGCGACCGGGTCCTGGCCGAAAAGATCAGCTACCGTTTCCACGATCCGCGACAGGGCGACATCGTTGTCTTCGACGATCCCACTGGGAGACACCCGCAGCTCATCAAGAGAGTGGTCGCCATCAGCGGTCAGACCGTCGACATAAAGGACGGTACCGTCTACGTCGACGGCCATCCCTTGCAGGAACCCTACCTGCACGGCTTGAGCACTGAACCCGGAGGGGACTCGATCGAGTATCCGTTTACCGTGCCGGACGGCGACATATGGGTGATGGGGGACAACCGGCCGAATAGCGGCGACAGCCGATATCTCGGACCGCAACCGGTCTCTTCCGTCAAGGGACGTGCCTTCGCCGTCTACTGGCCGCTGTCGCGCATCGGAGGCCTCTGACAACCCGTGCTCGCGGCGCGCCACGTTGCCACCCCTCGTGCCGTCGGCTATACTAACGCGCTGTGCCGTTCTCGGCCGAAGAAGCCACGACCCCGATTCGCAAGAGGGAATCCGTGATGGATACGATTCGCGCTATCGAACAGCAGCAGATCCGCGACGACCTGCCCGCATTTCGGGTCGGCGACAACGTCAAGGTCCACTATCGTGTCGTCGAGGGCAACCGTGAGCGTGTCCAGGTCTTCCAGGGGACGATCATCCGCCGACACGGCGCCAGCAACCGTGAGACCTTCACGGTTCGCAAGATCTCGTTCGGCGTGGGCGTCGAACGCACCTTCCCAGTCCATTCCCCCAAGATCGTGGAGCTCGAGATCATCGGCCGCAGCAAGGTCCGGCGCTCGAAGCTCTACTTCCTGCGCAACAAGGTGGGGAAGGCGGCTCGCCTCAAGGAGAGCCAGTACTAGACCCGCGCACGTCCGAAAGGAACCCGCCGTGTCCTCTTCGTCCGCAAGTCCGGAGGAGAGGGCACGATTGCGTTCAGGGAACGTGGCCGAATGCAGGCAAGCTCTGGCAAGCGCCTCACCCGACGAACTCCCCGCTCTAATAGCCGCTCTCGAGAGCGACGCGCGCAACGGAGTGCAGGCCGCGATCCAATCGGCAAGACGGCGACTGGACGCACACCTATGCGAGCACGAACGCCTCGACCGTCTGCTCGAGCTCGAACGTTCTCTTCGTCACCAGGGCTACTCTCTGATAGCCGGTGTCGACGAGGTCGGCCGAGGCGCGCTCGCCGGACCCGTCACAGCAGCCGCCGCCATCTTGCCGGACACTGCCGTCATCGAGGGATTGAACGACTCGAAGCGACTCACCCCCCAGCGTCGCGAGGCGATTTCCGAGGAGATTCGAGCGGTCGCGGTCGCGTGGCACATCGCACACGTCTCCTCGGGTGAGATCGACACCATCGGCATCGCTCACGCAGTCCGTCGTGCGATGACTCTTGCCGTGGGCGCGCTCGATCCGGCCGCCGATCACGTCATCGTGGACGGTCGCCCGGTGAATATCGGTCCCGTCGAGACGGCCGTCGTAGATGGCGACGCGAACTGCGCCGCTATAGCCGCAGCCTCGGTCATCGCCAAGGTGGCGCGCGATTCCCTCATGGTGGAGTACGACCGGCGCTATCCCGGCTACAGTTTCGGCATCAACAAGGGATACGGCACGTCGGAGCATCTCAAGATCATCGCCGAGAGGGGCCTGTGCGAGATCCACCGTCGCAGCTTCGCTCCCTGCGGCGGTACGCTTCCCCTCTTCTAGCGCCCCACAGTTCGGTCGCCGGCAAGACTTCGGTATGTGCCCGGGTCCACCATGACGTCCTCTTCTACTCATAAGGGAGGACATCATGGATCGTGCAGAGATCGCACGTCGCGGAGAGGATGCTGCGGCATCGTACCTCGAGCGGTGCGGCATGACTGTAGTCGAACGCAACTGGCGTGCGAAGAACGGCGAGATCGACATCGTGGCACTCGACGGAGACACACTTGTCGTCGTAGAGGTCAAGACGCGACGCACGCAATCCCGCGGCACCCCGGAAGAGGCGGTCACGCCAACCAAGCAGCGCCGTCTTGTCCGCCTCGCAGAGGCCTACCTTGCGCATACCGGACTCACGGAGCAGGCCCTCCGTTTCGACGTCGTGGCGATTCGGCCCGTCGCCGACGATCGCGCTCTACTGCGACATCACCGTTCCGCGTTCGTTTCTCAGTGACCGCAGGCGAGATGCACGCCACGGTCGAAACGGCCACCCTCCTGGGTATCGACGCAGTTCCGGTCGAGGTCCAGGTCGACGTGTCTTCGGGCATTCCAGCATTCACGATCGTCGGTCTCGGTGACGCGGCGGTGCTCGAGGCGAGGGAGCGAGTCCGCTCGGCGATTCGGCGATGTGGCTTCGACTTCCCGGGCGCGCGCGTCGTGGTCAATCTCGCGCCTGCTCCTTTGCGCAAGCACGGAACGGGCTTCGATCTGCCGATTGCGGCGGCCATTCTCGTGGCAACCGGCCAGTTGCAACGGAATCTTCTCGAGAGCGCTGTCCTGGTGGGGGAGTTGTCGCTGGACGGCAGCGTGAGATCAGTTCCCGGAATGCTTGCACAGGCACGCTCCGCTCAGGCCAGACGGCTCCGACTCATCGGTCCTTCGGGCATCCTGCGGTATCGCGCCGCTCTCTCGGACCTCGATGCCCAGCCCATCGACACGCTAAGAGACCTGCTCCAGCGCTGCGCCGAGACACCCTGTCCGCGAATCGATGCTCCAGCCCCTCGGAAATGCTTCCCGGATCTTGCCGACATAGTCGGACAGTCTTCGGCCAAGCGCGCTCTCGAGATCGCCGCCACCGGCGGCCATCACGTGCTATTCACGGGACCCCCCGGTACCGGCAAGAGCATGCTTGCGCATGCGATGTGCGGGATCCTGCCAGCACTCGATACGGATGAGGCCATAGCCACCGCACTCGTTCACTCCGTAGCCGGCGCAGACGAGACCGCCGCCTTGGCGGGAGTGCGCCCCTTTCGGGCACCACACCACAGCGCGACGATCGCCGGTCTTCTAGGTGGAGGTTCACCGCCAAGACCGGGCGAGGTGTGTCTCGCCCACAACGGGGTCCTGTTTCTGGACGAGCTTCCAGAGTTCGCACCATCCGCGCTGCAGTCACTCAGACAGCCGCTGGAGGAGGGGAGCGTCACCCTCGTGAGAGCCGACGCGCGCATCGCCTTCCCGGCACGTTTCACCCTCATCGCCGCAGCCAACCCGTGTCCGTGCGGATACCTCGGAGACTCGCAGCGCCGATGCACGTGCGCGGAGAGCACCATCTCTCGATATCGCGCCCGCGTCGGCGGGCCCCTCATGGACCGCATGGACATCAGCGTCGACGTGCCTCGCATCGACCCTAGCTTCCTTCTTCGGACTCATTCGTCCGAGACGTCATCTGTCGTGGCGAGTCGCGTCCTCGAAGCACGCCAGCGTGCAATATCCAGGAACGCTTCTCTCGACGAATCGATCGGCACGCTACCCCGCGGGCGGCTCCGGCAACACATCGCCTTGTCACGACTCTCTGCAACCGCCTCAGAGGCCCTGGCCTCGTGTGCGCGCGTCGGACACCTGTCCGGTCGCGCGGTCGTTCGACTTGTATCGGTGGCACGCACGATCGCTGATCTGGAGTCTTCTGCGGATGTGCTGCGCCCACACATCCTCGAAGCGCTCGGGTACCGCACGTGGGACACGGACGCAGCCGCATGACAGATACGTTCCGACGTTTCGAGATCGAGCAGGACCACGAAGCGTATCCTGCATGCTTCTTCGACGTGCCCGAACCACCCCCGGTCCTGTACGGTATCGGCAATCCTGACTTGCTGAATCCCGGACTCGGTGTCATCGGCGCAAGGAAGGCCACTCCCTACGGACGCCGCTGCGCGCGTATGTTCGCGGGCTGGGCTGCTTCCCACGGCCAGACCGTGGTTTCCGGTGCCGCAATCGGTTGCGACCAGGAGGCGCATTTGGCTGCACTCGAGGCGCAAGGTGCGACCGTAGCGGTCCTCGGATGCGGCGCCGATGTCGACTACCCTCGACGCGCTGGCGCATTGCTTCGAGACGTGCGTCGCCGCGGAGTCGTCGTGTCCGAGTGTCCCTGGGGCACGCCTCCTCAACCCTGGCTCTTCCGCAAGCGAAACCGCCTCATCGCAGCTCTCTCGCGCGTCCTCCTCGTAGTAGAGGCGTCTCTGCCGAGCGGAACCTTCGTCACAGCCGAATACGCGCTCGACGCCGGCCGCGAGGTCTGTGCCGTTCCCGGCTCGATCCTCGCGCCCGAGTGCCGAGGGTCCAACCGGCTCATACGCCAGGGTGCAACCCCTGTCACGGACGTCTCCGAACTCGCACTAACGCTGCAGGCGGACTTCCAACTCTGCAACCCCGACTACGCGGACTCCTCCCGAGACGAACTCGCCCGCGCACTGATTGCGAATCCGATGCGCCCGGACGACGCCGCCAGGGAGTGTGAGCTCGACATCGTCGAAACCGTGCGCCGAATCTCCGAACTGGAGCTGGAGGGGGTGATACGAAAGTACCCCGACGGGCGGTACGGGTCCTGCTGACGACCGCACGCGCTAGAATCGCAGCATGAGCGAACCCGACACACCTAATGCTGCTTCGGCTGTCGTCGTCGGCGGCGGGCTCGCCGGCAGCGAAGCCGCATGGCAGCTCGCCGAGCGCGGCATCCAGGTCGTGCTCTACGAAATGCGACCCGCCGCCACCGGCGCGGCCCACCAGACCGATCGCCTCGCGGAGCTCGTCTGCTCGAACTCCTTCAAGAGCCGGGAGCACTCCTCGGCCACAGGGCAGCTCAAGCGCGAACTCGTCACGCTTGGATCGCTCCTGATGTCGGTCGCCGAGGAAACTGCCGTTCCTGCCGGCTCGGCGCTAGCAGTCGATCGGGAGGCCTTCGCTCAACGCGTGACGGAGCGAATCGAGCACCATCCGGACATCATCGTGCTGCGACAGGAGGCGACGTCGATTCCGACGGACATCCACACGATCGTCGCAACAGGTCCTCTCACGAGCGCGTCTCTTCAGTCGGTTCTCAGCGGCCTGATCGGGAAGGAGCGTCTCGCGTTCTTCGACGCCGCGGCTCCAATCGTCGATGCTGAAGCGATAGACATGAGCGCGGTGTTTGCGGCGTCCCGCTACGGCAAGGGTGGTACCGCGGACTATCTGAACATCCCTCTCTCACGCGAGCAGTACGAACGATTCGTATCGGACCTCGTTGCGGCGGAACGCGTCACTGCGAAGGACTTCGAGACGGCCGATCTCTTCCAGGCCTGCCAGCCGATCGAGGAGGTCGCCCGCAAGGGCGCGGACGCCCTTCGCTTCGGCCCACTAAAGCCCGTGGGGCTGACCGATCCGCAAACCGGAGAACGCCCATGGGCAGTCGTTCAGCTGCGTGCAGAGAACATGCCTCGTACCGCATACAATCTGGTCGGATTCCAGACGAATCTCACGTACGCGGCGCAGAAGCAGGTGTTCCGGCGTCTGCCCGGCCTCGGAGACGTCGAGTTCCTGCGATTCGGCGTCATGCACCGAAACACGTTTGTGGATGCTCCTAGGCTTCTCGACGCCACCCTGGCTCTCCATTCTCACCCAAAGATCCGCCTTGCCGGCCAGGTCACCGGAACCGAAGGCTACTCTGAGGCGGTCGGTACCGGACTCCTTGCGGCCCTGAACACCGCCTCAGCAATCTCAGATGGTCGCCGAATCGTACTCCCTAGGACCACCGCGCTCGGTTCCCTCGTCGCCTACGCCACGAATCCTCATACGGGTCCGTATCAGCCGATGCACGTGAACTGGGGTCTGGTCTCCCCGCTGCCCGAAAAGGTTAGGAACCGACGGTCGCGCTACGAGCGGTACGCGGCAAGGGCACAGCAAGACCTCGAGGACTACCTGCAGGACGCCGCCTGTCCCATAGGACCGGAGAAGCGGCATGCTTGAGCCTTCTCAGCTCGTCGACGCTTTCCTCGCACACCTTGCGAACGTTCGTGGCTACTCGCCTCACACGCTGCGGGCATACGCCACCGATCTGGGAGCGTACCTCCGCTGGGCGGAGCGTGCGAACGTTTCTCCGATCGAACTGAACCATCGTCAGCTGCGTGGCTATCTGGCCGAACTCGATCGAGCCCGCTACGCACGCCGCACCATCGCGCGACGACTGTCCTCATTGCGAGCCTTCTTCGCCTACCTCGTGCAAGAGGGAGTCATCGACTCCGATCCCGCGTCGGTTCTCGGCACGCCGAAGATTCCCCGCAGCCTGCCTCGTATCGCACCGTCCGAGGTGGTCGACAAGCTCCTGGACGCGCCGGAACCCGACACTCCTGAGGGCCTTCGCGATCGCGCGGTCCTCGAGCTTCTGTATGCAACCGGAATCCGAGTCGGCGAGCTCTCCGCCCTGGATATCGACGGAATCGATCTCGCAGGAGGCCAGGTGCGCGTCATGGGAAAGGGCTCGAAGGAGAGAATCGTGCCGCTTCACAAACTCGCCGCAGAACGGCTGAGTCGATACGTGCGCGGCGGTCGCCCCGAGCTCGTTCGTGGGCCGAGTGATGCCCTCTTTCTCTCGACACGCGGCAACCGTCTCTCGACCGAGGCCGTCCGCCGCATGCTGAACCGTCACATGGATGCCGTGGGAGTCGCCCTGCACGTATCTCCTCACGTGCTTCGCCACACGTTCGCCACCCATCTTCTTGAAGGTGGTGCCGACCTTCGGAGCATTCAAGAGCTGCTCGGTCACGTTGCGCTGTCTACCACCCAGATTTATACTCACGTGGGCAGCAAGCGGCTCAAAGATGTCCATCGCGATGCACATCCGAGATCGTGAAACCTAGCCGCTGGATTAGGGGCGAATCAATGAAGCACGACCCTCGGCCGGACCTCTCCGACCTCTGGGCCCTGTTCAAAGACAACGATGATCAGGCTGCGCGGGAACAACTCATAATCAACTATTCTCCGCTGGTCAAGTATGTTGCTGGACGCCTTTCGTCCGGCCTGCCCCAGACTGTGGACACCGCAGATCTCATCAGCTACGGCATCTTCGGCCTCATCGACGCTATCGAGAAGTTCGATCCCGAGCGCGGCATCAAGTTCGAGACCTACGCCATCGCCCGTATCAAAGGCGCGATCATCGACGAGCTGCGAGCCATGGACTGGGTCCCGCGTTCTGTACGCTCTCGCGCTCGTGAGGTCGAGCAGGCGTACGTGGCTCTCGAGACACGTCTCAGGCGTGTCCCGTCGGACGCCGAAGTGGCGAAGGAGCTCCGAATCTCCAAGAAGGACTTGCAGGATATCTTCACGAAGCTCTCCTATACGTCGGTGGTTTCATTCGAGGAGCTGTGGGTGGGCGGAGATCGCGAAGACCGCCCGAATGTGATGGGCAGCATCCGAGACGAGACTGCCGAGGATCCGGTCGCCATCTTCGAGACTGCCGAGGTGAAGGACATCCTGGCAGGCGCCATAGAGAGGTTGCCGGAACGCGAACGCATCGTGATCGCGCTGTACTACTACGAAGGCCTGACGCTCAAGGAGATCGGTCAGGTTCTGGGGGTAACAGAGTCGCGTGTGAGTCAGTTGCATACAAAGGCCGTACTTAGGCTTCGCGCCCGTCTCCACGCGGCTCAGAGCTTTGCCGGCTAGCGCCGGCACCGGGAGGAGCACCCATGCCGCAGACCATTCTCGTCGTCGAGGACACAGACCTGCTCCGCAAGATCTATGCGGACAAGCTTGCGCAAGACGGCTACCGCGTGCTGTCCGCTTCGGACGGCCTCGAGGCGCTGAGCTACTTGCGTTCGGAAACGGTGGATCTAGTCCTGCTGGACCTCATCATGCCGAAGATGAGTGGCCTGGAGGCTCTTGAGGCCATAAAGGCCGACCCTCGCACGAGGGATATCCCCGTTCTGATTCTCAGCAATCTGGGGCAAGAGTCCGACATCGAACGCGGCCTTTCGCTCGGCGCGATCGACTATCTCATCAAGAACGAGGCGAAGCCTGCGGACGTCGCCGAGAAGATCCATCTCACCCTCGATCACATGGCGGGCCGCCAGCACGAGTCCGCAGCCTACCGCCTCGTCGTCAGAGACCGCGAAGGTGACGCCGACCGTTTCGTGGAAGACGTCGGACTCGTCCGACGCTTCTGGTGCCCCGCATGCGAGGTCGAGGTGAACCTCGAACTCCTCCCGAATCCCAAGCGGCAAGGGTGGTACGACACACACATCGTCTGCCCGATGTGCGGCAAGGAGTTCTAGCCTCGACGAGGCCGTTTCCTCGGCTAGAGC
>JAOUET010000277.1 GCA_029858605.1 Coriobacteriia bacterium
GTGGGAGTGCTCAGGGAGGTCGGGTACAAGTTCGGCCGCTGGCTCGATGTGGTACTCATGGAGAGAATCATCGACCGTTGACCTACTGAGGGGCGGCTTCAAGCAGTGAAAGAAGGGCTCACTCGGCAGAGGGCGACGCGTCCCTTGACGCGTGTCTCCGAGAGTTTTGCCGAGTTCTTCGGGCTGGAGGTGGCCGGCAGCGCAGTGCTGCTTCTGGCGGCGATCGTGGCGCTGGTGCTTGCGAACTCTGGTCTCTCGGAGCAGTATCACGAGTTCTGGAAGATCGAGATCGGTTTTGCGGTGGGGGATTGGCAGTTCTCCGAGACTCTGCTGCACTGGATCGACGACGGGCTGATGGCTATGTTCTTCTTCGTCGTCGGTCTCGAGATGAAGCGCGAGTTCATCGCAGGCGAGCTATCGACTCCTCGCAAGGCCGCGTTGCCCATCCTCGCAGCCATTGGTGGCATGGTCGTGCCCGCCCTCGTATACACCGCGATCAACACGGGGGGCTCGGGCGCTTCTGGCTGGGGCGTTCCCATGGCTACGGATATCGCATTCGCCCTGGGAGTGCTCGCCCTGCTTGGAAGCCGAGCACCTGCTGGTCTCAAGGTCTTCCTGACTGCGCTTGCGATCGCTGACGACATAGGGGCAGTCTTGGTCATCGCCGTCTTCTATACCGAGCAGATAGTTCTCGGCTGGCTAGCGATGGGAATCGTCCTGATGCTGGTGCTGGTCGCCCTGAACTTCTTCGACGTGGACGAGCCTCTGCCGTACTTCCTCGTGGCCAGCATGATATGGTTCGCCTTCCTGCACTCGGGCGTGCACGCGACCATAGCCGGCATAGCAGTGGCTCTCGCTATCCCAGCCAGGGCTCGCACGCAGCCGCTGGAGTTCGTCTCGTGGACGCGCCTCAAACTGCAGGAGATAGAGGATGTCGACGTACCTGGCGCGCACGTGCTCGACGACCCGGCGCAGCAGAACTGCGCACTCGAGATACGCGAGCGCGCACGGCACGTCGCCGCACCCCTGCAGCGCCTGGAGCACACCCTGCTGCCGTTCACGACATTCGGCATTCTCCCGCTGTTCGCACTCGCGAATGCAGGCGTGACGCTTGTCGACTACGATCTGGGCAGGCTGCTGCTCGAGCCGGTCACGCTGGGCGTGTTCTTCGGCCTGCTCGTCGGAAAGCCGGTCGGAATCGCTGCTATGTCCTGGCTTGCAGTACGTTTCGGCGCGGCGGACCTTCCCGCCGGTGTGCGATGGCGCCATATCGTCGGAGCAGGCCTTCTGGCCGGCATCGGCTTCACGATGTCGCTCTTCATCTCGAACCTTGCGTTCCGCGCGACCGTGCTGCAGGCCGAAGCCAAACTTGGCATCATGCTGACGTCGATTGCGGCAGGCATCCTCGGCTATCTCTTCCTCAGGGTGTTCGGCGATCGAGCCGAAGGCTCCCAGGCCGGAGCCACGAAGCAGCAGGTATCGTAGGCCGTGCGGCGAAGCCTACGAGTAGGCGCTGCAGTCCACTCGACGGGGGGCTGATCCATGAGGGAAGGATCGACGAGCATGCTTCCCGTGTCGACGTGGACTCCAGGTGCGGGGGCCGACCTCAGCCGGGTGATACTCGACCAGGTCCCATCCTTCGGCGCCGACATCCTCATCACTTCGCTGCTCGTCATCACATTGGGTGTCCCCGTCTTCTACTTCACCGGAGTGATCCGACAGCCGTTCCCGGTGACGGTGTACGTGATCTCGGCGCTCTCGCTACCCGGAGTCCTCGCGCTCGCGATCTGGCGGGTCCGCTGGGAGGCGCCGTCGCGCGAAGCCGCACGCACCGTCGTGGGCAGCTCCGTGGCCTATGCGATGCCGGCGGTGATCGCGGTGTTCTCGTTGTGTGCCGTCGGCATGGATCAGGGCCTCCTCGGAGTGGGCATCATGGTCTACGTAGCGGGTGTCGTCTTGATGGTGTCCTCGGCGATGTTCGGTTTCGGCGGAAAGAGCAAGGCGATGACCATCGTGCGTGTGACGGCTATAGTCATCATCCCGCTGGCGGTCCTGGGGCTGGCCCAGTTCCTACCACACGGCCTGAGAGTGATCGAAATGT
>JAOUET010000276.1 GCA_029858605.1 Coriobacteriia bacterium
CGCGGCAAAGGGGCCCCCTCCGCCGTCGAGCATCTTCGCACGACTCAGATCGATCGCCTGGCGCATGAAGTCCTCGTGCAGCATGGCCAACCACCCCCGCTAGGCATCCGTCTCCGCGCCGGCTGTCGGCACTCGCCCGACCGACCGCCGCGCACCGGGACCGCAGAGCGCACGGCCAACTAGTAGTCGCCCCCGAGGTTTCTTCCCCGCAAAGCGCGCTCAACCTCTTGCACGGTAGAAGTTAGCATGGTAATTGTTAGTGTACTTATCGTTGCTACTCCGTCCAGAGAGAACCGAACGGTGGCACGCACCCCACGCGAATTCCCGAATGACCCCGTCGAGCGAACATCCCGCGCGCTCCCCTTTCGCGTACTCGGCGCGTTCCACCAACTCATGCATTCGTACCGTCAGCTCATGTCCCGCAAGCTCGCGGAATACGGCGCGCATCCCGGGCAGACGTTCTGCCTGCGCGAGATCGCGCACAACGACGGGATCACGCAGCGCGACCTCGCCGAGAACCTTCACGTCGCCCGCCCGACGGTCACCGTCATGCTTCAGAAGATGCAGAAGGCGGGGCTCGTCGAGCGACGCAGCGACGAGCACGACCGGCGGTACACACGCATCTACCTGACGGATAGCGGGTGGGCACTGCATGACGAGATGCATCGCCTGCTCGACGAGGTGGTCGCCGAGGTGATCGGCCCCCTCTCAGAGAAGGACCAGGCCGAGCTCGTACGTCTTCTCGGCGCCCTGAACGACAACATGCTCGCCTCAATCGGCGATTCCGTACGCGAGCTTGCCGACCACGGCGCAGTTCACGCGCCAAACGACGTTCGCTAGAAGGAGAAACACAGAGAGATGATTCAGCTGCTCACCACCTATCTGAGGCCCTACAGGAACCAGGTCCTCATTGTGGTCGCCCTGCTCTTCGTGCAGGCCATCACGAACCTCTACCTGCCGAATCTCAACGCCGACATCATCAACAACGGTGTCGTGAAGGGCGACGTCTCGTACATCTGGCGCACCGGCGGGATCATGATCCTGGTCACGTTCCTGATGGGCGTTGCATCGATCGTCGCCGTGTACTGGGGCGCGAAGGCCGCGATGGCCTTTGGCCGAGACGTGCGCAGCGCCATCTTCCGCACGGTCGAGAGCTTCGCTCAGACCGAGGTGAACGTCTTCGGTGCGCCCTCGCTCATCACGCGCAATACGAACGACGTCCAGCAGGTCCAGATGGTAGTCGTGATGATGCTCAACGTCATGATCTTGGCGCCGATCATGATGGTCGGCGGCATCATCATGGCGATGCGCCAGGATCTGCCTCTCTCCTCGATGATCGCCGTCATCATCCCGCTCATGGCGGTGATCATCGGGCTCATGATCCGACGCGCGATGCCGCTCTTCCGTTCGATGCAGGTCAAGATCGACCGGGTGAACCAGGTCGTTCGCGAGAAGCTCTCGGGCATACGCGTCATCCGCGCGTTCGTCCGAAACGACTACGAGGAACGCCGATTCGACGAAGCGAGCACCGACCTCATGGACACGCAGCTCGCGGTCACCCGTCTGTTCGCACTGATGATTCCGACCCTCATGGGCATCTTCAACTTCTCGACGGTAGCGATCATCTGGTTCGGCGCGTATCGCGTCGACAGCGGCGGGATGCCGATCGGCAACCTCACCGCCTTCCTCGCCTACATCATGCAGATCCTCATGTCCGTCATGATGGCGGTCCTCATGTTCGTGATGGTGCCCCGAGCGGCCGCCTCTTCGGCTCGCATCATGGAGGTGCTTGACACCGAGCCCTCGGTGAACGATCCCGAGACTCCAGCAGAGGAGACCGGCAGACGCGGCTGCATCGAGTTCCGCGACGTGGAGTTCCGCTACCCGGGCGCTGAGGATCCCGTGCTCTGCAACGTGTCGTTCTCCGCATCGCCTGGCGAAACGACGGCGATCGTCGGCAGCACGGGCAGCGGCAAGTCAACGCTCATCAATCTCATCCCGCGCTTCTACGACGTCACCGGCGGCGCCGTGCTCGTCGACGGTGTCGACATTCGAGAGATGAAGCGCGACGTGCTTTGGGACAAGGTCGGCTTCGTCCATC
>JAOUET010000275.1 GCA_029858605.1 Coriobacteriia bacterium
TACCTACCCATCTCGGTGTGTTGATCCGCCCGTTCGATGCGGAGATGACGGCCAGAGCCCGACCACGTGCGGCGGCCACCGGCAACTACCGATTCCGTGCGCATGTCGATAGCGATCTCAAGCGCTCTGGGTAATCGCCCGGAAGACCACCACCCCAGACGTGTATTCCCGCCTTGCCGCTGCACGCCCTCGTTTGACATCTGTATCGTTTGGCGATATACCGCGTGACGATATATCGTGTTCCGATATAGTATCCGCCCTGAGGAGGCCACGCACCCATGCCGACCGACGCACCTGGCCCACTCACCGAGACCGTCTTCTATGTGCTGCTCGCGCTCTCGAAGCCGCTGCATGGCTACGGCGTCATGCAACACGTGAGCAAGCTTTCCGACGGCCGTGTCAACCTCGGCCCGGGAACGCTCTACGGCGCGCTCACCTCGCTCGCGGAGAAGGACTGGATCGCGCCGGTGGCCGGAGCCGCCGACGACCGCAAGAAGGAGTACGTCATCACCGACGCCGGACGCGGGGCCGTACGCGCCGAACTAGTCCGGCTCGAAGAACTGCTGCGCAACGGGCGCACGATCACGGGGGAGGGTCTGCGATGATCGCCAGGACCGTCCACAAACTCTTCTGGGACTTCGACAAGGAAGAGCGCTGGCTGAACGAAATGGCAGCGCGGGGCCTCAACCTGGTGAACCACCGCTGGGGCACCTACGAGTTCGAGACGGGCACGCCCGGCCAGTGGATCTACCGCATCCAGTTCCTCGAAGTCGAAGCCCGCAAGCCCGCAAGCCGTGAGTACATCGACTTCGTGACCGAAACGGGCGCCGAGCCGGTCGACACCCACACGCACCGGGTTTACTTCCGCAAGCACGCGGCCGACGGCCCCTTCGAGCTCTTCACGGACCTCGACTCGCGCCTCGCGTACTATCGGCGGATCCTCACCTTCTACAGCACGTTCACGTGGATGCTCGTTATGCTCATGGTGGTCGCGGTCTCGAAAGTCGTGAACCTGGCCGAGGAGGCTATCGGCCGGTTCTGGGGGCTGCCGATCTTCATCCCCTACGTCGTGCTGATGGTAGTCTTCTTCACGCACATGATGCGGCTCGCGAAGCGCGTGCGAGAACTCGAAGCACGTCGCGCTCTTGAGGAGTGAGCGGACGGACTCCGACGTATCGTGTGGGTTCATCGGGAATGCCCTGGTTCTGTGACCCATCAGGTCGATGGCATACGCTCGATAGTCCCTGCTCAAGTCGGTGATGTTCGGGAACCACATCAGCAGCGTGGTCATGAGCCCATGCAAGAGTACCAACGGCGGAGCACCCTTCGGACCGCCGCCCGCTCGATACGCTTGCCGGACGTCGAAAGGCGGGCCATGCGGCCCATTCCCCTTCCGTGGATCAGCTCTTGGCTGTGGACTTGTTCAGGGTCACGGCGGCGCGAACGAGAGTCTTGAGCGCCTCCTCGTCTATCTTCTCGCCCTCGTGGAAGTCGATGGCACGCCTTGTGTTCCCGTCAAGACTGGAGTTGAAGAGGCCCGAGGGATCATCCAGAGCCGCCCCTTTGGCGAAGGTCATCTTCACGATGTTCTTGTAGGTCTCGCCTGTGCAGACCATTCCGTCGTGATACCAGACCGGAACCCCTCTCCACTTCCACTCCTCGACGACTTCGGGGTCGGCTTCCTTGACCAAGGTACGGAGCCGGCTGAGCATCTCGCCCCGCCAGTCGCCGAGCTCCTCGATTCTCGCGTCTATCAGCCGGGAAGGGGACTTGCTTTCCTGCGACCCGCTCTTCTCCATGCCCGTTTCACTCCCTTGGTTCCCGAGGCTTTGACAAACGGGGGTCACCGCCGACGTGCGGATTCTGCCCGGGGCTGCGGCCGACCACCAGCGCTCCTATGAGTCCTACCCCAAAGCAGGCGCCGCGGATCCTCTGGGACCGAGGTGGCGCCTCAACACACGCCGAGTGCGCTCATGTCATTCCAGCTCGTGGCGTTCTGCTGTTGCTCCTATGTCAACTCTACACCGCGACGGCGACGTTCCCGGCGGAGAACTCGGCGACGATGACCGTCGCCGACCGCGTCTTCTCGGCCCGCAGCATC
>JAOUET010000278.1 GCA_029858605.1 Coriobacteriia bacterium
CGATCAGGCGGCGACCGTCCCGGTGTTGAGGCCGCTGATAGGCACCGACAAGCTGGAGATCATCGCGGAGGCGCGCTCCATCGGGACGTACGAGTTGTCGATCCAGGAGCATGCGGACTGCTGCACTCTCTTCATGCCGAAGCGTCCCGCGACGCATGCCTCCGTCGATGAGGTCGTCGAGGGCGAACGCGAGCTCGATGTGTCGAGGATGGTCGCGGATGCCGTGTCCGGCATGACCTATCGCGACTTCAAGTGCCCCTCATATCGTGTGCCGAAGGTGCCCAGCGACGTGAGACCGGCGGAGTAGCGGCATGGAGCGCCTCAGGATACTGGCGCTGGAACCCTATTACGGTGGCTCCCATCGTGCCGTGCTGGACGGGCTCATCGCGCGCATCGACGCCGATTTCGACCTACTCACTCTTCCTGCACGCAAGTGGAAGTGGCGCATGCGTGGTGCGGCGATCACGATGGCCGAAGAGGCGCGGCGCATGCACTCGGCCGGCACTCGCTGGAATCTCGTGTTCGCGAGTACGTTCGTCAACCTCGCGGAGTTCCTGGGTCTGGCAGGTGGCGCCGTCGCCGGAATCCCGGGCATCGTCTACTTCCACGAGAACCAGCTGGTCTACCCGAATCGCCACACGGCGGAGTGGGACTTCCAGTTCCCGCTCACCAACATCACGTCTGCGCTTGCGGCGAATGCCTGCCTCTTCAACAGCGAGTGGACGATGCGCACGTTCCTTGCGGAAATCCCCGGCTTCCTTGCCCAGTTCCCGGACCACGTACCCACAGGGGTGGCCGAGCGCATCGGCGCGAAGTCCCGCGTGCTGCACCCTCCGTTCGACCCCGCTCCGTTCGACGCGCACGCACCATCACGGGGCAGTCGTCCAAGAATCGTGTGGCCCCACCGCTGGGAACACGACAAGAATCCGGACGTCTTCTTCGACGCCGTATCGCGCCTTGCCGCGGAGGGTCTCGACTTCGAGGTCGCGGTTGCGGGGCAGACGTTCGAGGAGAAGCCGGCCGTCTTCGAGCAGGCCGAAGCACTCCTCGGCGAGAGGCTGGTGCATCTGGGCGAGCCGAAGGGGAGAGACGCGTATTGCGAGCTGCTCGCATGCAGCGACATAGCGGTATCGACGACGGTCAACGAGTTCTTCGGCTTGGCGATGGTCGAAGCGTCCTACGCGGGATGCTTCCCACTTGTGCCGGACCGGCTTGCGTACCCCGAGATCTACCCTCATGAGTGTCGCTACAGCGACGACGAGTCGCTTGTGGCGCGGCTGCGCTCGCTCGTCGTCGAACGGCCGGAGCCTGGCACCGCACGCCAACTCGCCGAGAAGTACACGTTCGATCGCCTCATACCCGCCTACGAAGCCGAGTTTCGAGCGGTGGCTTCTGGCGAAGCCGTGCAGGACTAGGTCCCTGGGTCTTGCCTCGCCGGGGACGGGTGGTGCACATTGGGAAATCAGCTTCAAACCGGTGATTCCGCACCGCCACGACAAGTGATAGTTTGCAGACGGGGACTGCATTCGAGCGCCTGGCCAAATCGGCTTCCGGCCGGTCGGCAGAGCGCGCGCTGGAGGCGGCGCGAACTTGGCCGAATAGAAGCGGGAGGACACGATGGAGGAACTGAGCAATCTTTCGACGACCACGCTTGTTGTGTTCGGAGTGCTCCTTGTCGTGCAGATGACCTTGCTCGTGATCGCCCTGTTGGACCTCGTCAGGCGCAGTCCGGAGGCGTTGCTCGGCGGCAAGAAGTGGCCGTGGGCGCTCCTTGTTGTGCTGGGCAGCACTATTGGGCCCATCATCTACCTGGCTGTCGCCCGCAAGCCGCACAGTGCCGACGGACCGGCCGGCGCGCCCGAGGGCGCAGCCGTGTCGGATACGGCATCGGCTGCCGTTGACTTGCTGTACGGCGACCGGACGGACGAGAGTACGACGGGGGCCGCGCACGAATGAACGCTACCGCGACTGCCGAGGCGCCTACCGTCGAATCGGCCGCGGCCGCGGTTCGGATTCGCGGACTCACGAAGGTATACGGTGATGTGCGTGCGTTGGACGGCGTAGACCTCGACGTGCCACGAGGTTCT
>JAOUET010000071.1 GCA_029858605.1 Coriobacteriia bacterium
CTTCCGTGCGGTCGACGTCGGCGAGCGGGTCGATGCGTGCGACCAGCAGTCCGGCCTTCTCGGCGGAGTCTACCGTGGCGGAGAGGACTTCGGCCTCGCCCCAAGGAATCTGTCGGGAGAAGAGGGCCGGTATCGCGATTCCGGCGACCTGCGCACGCATCGCAACGAGGTAGTACCCGCCGTCCGTGGCCGGTCCGAATGCGACGTCCGCCTCGGCAAGAAGCCCGAGAGCCTGCCGGATGTGAACCCCGCCGAGGTTAGGGCAGTCGCTGCCGACGAGCACCACAGCGGGAGCGCCCTGCGTCAGAGCTTCTCGCGCTGCACGTGCCAGGCGCGTGGCGAAGTCGCCGTCGTGCTGCGGTCGAACCGAGAAGCCGCCTCCGAGCCAATCGCGTACCTGGGCGAGCGTTCCGCCGTCGACGCGCACCTCGAGCGCCGCATGTCCCGCGGCATCTACGGCGCGCATTCGGCGAACGCACCAGGCGGCCAGGTCGCGGTAGAGAGCGGCTGCGCCTTCGGGCCCGATGTCTTCGGCGAGACGGGTCTTGACGCGCCCGGGCTCGGGGAAGCGGGCCATGACGACCAGCCGGGGAAGTCCTCGGCGACCCGACCGGGTCACAACAGCGTTCCGTGTCAACTCGAGCCGGCTGATGCCGTGCACGCGTAGCAGTGCTCGCCGAAGCGGATCTTGCGCTTCGCGAGCGATCCGGCGTCGAAGTCGGCGATGTGCTGTGGCGCGTCTTGCGAGGTCGCCAGCCCAGCTGCCAAGTTGAAGTCACAGTCGGAGAACGTACCGTCCCAGCCGATCGAGAGCCCGGTGCGGCAAGCGAGCACGGGGACGGCTTCGGCGTTGAACGCCCCGCGAAGCGAGCTCACGTACGCTTCCAGCATCCCGGCTTCCAGCAGCCGGGTGCGGAACCTGCCCACGGGCATGTTCGTGATCACGACCGCGTTGTCGAACGGCACGTCGAGTCCGTCCGTGAGCGTGCGTTCGAGCTGGGAGGAGACTGCCGAAGGGGCCCTGGGCAGTCGAGCCTCGGTCGGATTGACGGCGATGTCGAGCCGCAGCTCGTCCGATCGACCGTACCCGAGTTCCGACAGAACCCATAGCGACTCGATGGCACGTTCGATGGGAGCGCAGCGCTGGGAGGCGTACGCGATCGGATCCGTCGTTGGCAGGGAGGCGAGAAGGCGGACGCGTTGACCGGCGAGGAACTTCGCGAGCCCATCCGCTTCCGGTTCAAGCAGGGCGGTGAGGTTCGTGCGGAGCTGCACCTCGATTCCCGAGCTGCGAACGTCCGATACGAATCGACGGATGTCTGGGTGCAGCTCGGGAGCACCACCGGTCACGTCCATGAGCCGAGGCTTCACCTCTCGTGCCACGCAAAGGACGGCCTCGAGGGTTTCAGCGCGCATCATCTCGTCGCGCCAAGGCGAGCAGGACTGGTGGCAGTGAGCGCACGCCATGTTGCACCTCAAGCCGACGTTCACCTGCAGCACGTCGAGGCTGATGGCGCGCAGCGCGGCGGCGTCGGTCGCGGCGATCTGGCGGGAGAAGGCGTTCACGCGGCTCCTCGGCACGAATGGCTTGGCGGGTCTTGGTCGGAATCTACCCGCTAGAGGTCCCGCTTCTGCAGAACGCGCATGCCCAGCAGGATCATGATCAGAGGGAACGCCACGGCATACGCGACCATCCAACCGCTTGGCACCGCGCTCGCGCCGAAGCTCACGCCTCCGCCCGAGGGGTCGAGAAGCACGCCGGAGGGCAACAGCTCGGTCACCGCCTTGCGGTGCACGGCGTCTACCGGCAGAAGCAGGCTCGTCACTATTCCGATGTTCAGCATCACCTGGTTGCTGATGATGCTGCCGATCTGCTCGATGACGCCGCCGATGAACCCTATTCCGTACAGCGCAGTGCAAAGCACGCCGTTCGCGAGGGTCGGCAACCGCGTGCTGCCGAAGACAGCCACGCCACACAGGATGAGAGGCTCGAGGACGAACAGCGCAATGGCTGCGGCAAGGTTATCGGTCGGTGCATCCATGAACCCCACCGCGAGACCCACGACCGAACCCATCACTGCCAGGGAGTAGACCGTGAGCATTGCTGCAAGGCCGACGAACTTGCCGAGCACGTATTCGGAGCGGCGTATCGGTCTAGTGAGCGGCCCGTGCGCGACGCTGGAGTCGAGCTCTCCCGAGACCGAGCCCACCGACGAGAAGACGGCCACCAGCCCCACGATGAGGCTCGACGGAAACAGGCCCAAAGAGAGCATCTGGGCGCCGATCATCTTGATAGTCACCTCGTCCATGCTCGATATGGCGCCCCCTGCGATGTCGCGCGAGGCGAAGTAGAGCCCCGCGCCGTACAGGGCCAGGTAGCCCAGCGTCATCGCGGCTGCTGCAACCACGACCCAGCGGCGGCGCGCTTCCCGAAACGTCAGCGCCGCCACTGCGAGCACGCGCCGCGCCGCGCTTCGCGTCCAGACACTAGCCATGCTGCTCCTCCGACACTGTCTCGATAAAGAGCGTCTCCAGATTCCGCTTTCGCCTCTCCACGCCCAGGATGCGTGTCCCTTCGTGCACGAGTGCTGCAACGAGTGCGGGGATGGCTTCGGCGTCGGGCAGGCCGATCACAAGCCGTTCCGGTGCCGACTCGAGGAGCGTGCCGCGGACACCGGCCAGGGTCTCTTCGGCGGGGCGGAAGGGCTCTGCCAGGAAGACTTCGACCTCGCAAGGCCCCGTGAGCAACTCAGACAGCGATCCGGAGGCGACGATGCGTGCGCGATCGATTACGGCGACCGAGTCGCACACCAGCTCGACCTCCGAGAGCAGGTGACTGTTGAGGAAGATGGTCGTGCCCTTCGCCTTGAGCCCGAGCAGCAGCTCGCGCACGTGCCGCCTGCCGAGCGGATCCAGGGCGGATGTCGGTTCGTCGAGGAAGAGCAACTCCGGACCGGAGAGCATGGCGCACGCGATCCCGAGCCTCTGCTGCATTCCCTTGCTGAAGTTGCGGATCTTGGTGCGAAGCTCGTCCGCCAGACCCACCTGGGTCATCACGTCGATCGTGGCCGGTCCGATCTGCGACGCTTCCATGCCTAGAAGGCGGCCGTGATACGCGAGCAGTTCGGCCGGCGTGAGCCATCCTTGATAGCGGAAAGTCTCGGGCAGGAAGCCCATGCGCTTGCGGGCGGACGTGTCGCCAAGTGGGCGCCCGAGTACCTCGCCAGCTCCCGACGTGGGGTGAATGAGCCCCACCAACATCTTCACGAGCGTGCTCTTCCCCGCACCGTTCGGTCCGAGAAAGCCGAAGATATGCCCCTCGGGGACCGAGAGGCATATCCGGTCGTTGCCGAGCTTGCACCCGTAGTATTTGGTCAGGTCCTCGGTGTGGATGATCACCGAATCATCGACTCCACCATGTCGAGCATCATCTCTTGATCGACGGTCCCCTCGATACTGCGGATCACGCCTCCGTCGTTCCATATCGCGGCCGAGAAGGGGAGATCGTCGCCCGAGGGGGATGCGCCGGAGTCAGGTTCTACGAGCAGTACGCTGGTGCCGTCCACCAGGACCTCGCGAGAGGTCCCCTCCTGGACCGGCACGATCAGGGTGTGCTGCCAGTCGTCGACGGCCTCCAGTTGCCCGCGCACGTTGTCGGGCAGGATCGGGAGGCTCACGAGTACGTCGCGCAACTCCTTCGCGTCTACTCCCGCAGGCACGACCAGCTCGGGAGAGCGACCCTGCGTGACCATCACGAAGTCGACCTCTACGGGGATGTCGGGATCTCGTGGCTCCTCGAGCGAGACCGGAGAGTCGCCGCGCGAGTACTCCGCCGTGACGATCGCCGGCATTTCGAACGTGAACTCCCTACCGTCGAGCTCGGCCGGCAGTTCCCGCTGGCTGCCGAAAGCGGCCAGCAGCTCGTTGACGCCCTCGACGTTGAGCGAGAAGCGGTAGGTCTGCGCGGCCTGCAGAACGATGGTGGGCTCTTCGTCGAGGCCTTCAGGCAAAGCGATCTCGAAGTCGGTTGCGGCTTGCGCCTCGTCGAAGGACACCTCTTCCATCGAGGGCGCACCCTCGACGTCGACCTCGCCGAGGGACGCGAGGTCGATGCGCCCTTCGGCACTCTCCAATGAGGAGGTGATCTGGGTGAGATCTTCGGCGGAAAGCGAGAGCGACTCGATCTTGTCGGTGCGGAAGACCTTCAAGAAGTCCGAAGCTAGACCTCGAACGGGCGCGAACGTGAGCGAGAGCGCGAACAGTGCGGCAACCGCCGCGGCGGCGATGCGCGCCCACCCGACGCGCTGCACCCACGTTGGCGGAGTGGGGGCGTCGGCATCTGGTCGCCCGACGACGACGGGCGAGTCTGGTGCCGGTGGAACTCTCTTGGAGTCCATACTCCCTCCCTCACTAGACTCTCGTCGATGCGAGACCGTCGTCGGAATGCAGGCACTCGCACGCTCTCAACCGGGAGAACGCTTCCGTCCCAGTGTGCCCGCAGAGGCGATGAAGTGCGAGTGCCGTCACCCAGCCGTCACCACACAGACACCGCGACGGGACGAGCCGTGACGCTTGGTCGGGCGGCGCGTGGGGTCGGGGGCGTGCACGCGCCGAGCGAGCGGCTGCTGGTTCTGCGAGCACTGGCGACGGTAGTATGGGTACATGTCCGCGACGCTGATGACCTCCACCATCCTCATCACGCTCGCCCTCGTGTTCTACACGATCGGCGTGTGGGCGGAGCGCATCAGCCGGTACCTCAAGCCGTGGCACCTCGCCGCCTTCTGGCTAGGCCTTGCCTTCGACGCTGGTGGAACGTACGCGATGGACCTTCTCGAGCCAGGAGTGGACTGGCTGAGCGTTCACACGATCACCGGACAGATCGCCATCTGGCTGATGTTTGCGCACGCGGCATGGGCGACCTGGGTCGTGCGCAAGGGGACCGAGGAAGCACGAAGGCGCTTCCATCGCTTCAGTTTCTTCGTGTGGCTCGTCTGGCTCGTGCCCTACATCGGCGGCATGCTGGCCGGAATGGGAGTCATTGGCTTGTAGGCGCCGACGGGCCCGGCCTGCATGCTTCATCACGCCAGACTTCGTCTTCGAGAAGTCGGGGTCTAGTGTGCGTGGATCCCCCGAAGACCGGCAGGCCGTCCCTGGGCCGGGTGGTCCTTCAAGAATCGCATCAGGCGCAAGACGCCCACCACGCCCGCGACTACGGGCCCTATTCCGAAGGCGACGATCGGCGGCAGCGATACTGCGCCCTGAACGTGCAGGGCGATCACGACCGGCAGTGGCACGCCGAACAGCAGGGCGTAGATCCAGAACTGCCGCTGCCCAAGTGCCAACGCGAGCGCTCCGAACGCGATGAAGACACTCGCGCCGACGATGATGCCGCTCGACACGGCCTGGTCTATTGGGTCGACCCATCCCTGGGAGACGGCATAGATACCCGCCAGCATCAAGGCCAGGGCGCCGATCGCGAATGCGCCGATGGCGGCCCACCTCCTCACGCGGACTCGCGTCGGCGGCTTGCCGACACGCGGCTGGGTCACGTAGCGCTTGGCCAGCACGAACGCGACTATCAGAGTCGCCACGGCTGCGGGAACGAAGATTCCGACTTCATGCGCCAGCATCTCCTCGATGCCGAACGTGAGCCAAAGCCCTGCGATGTAGAGGTCGATCAAGCCATCGCTCGAGTACTCTCGAAGGGTAGCCTCTTCCTCGGTCGGCAGTGTTGGGGGACCGGGGTGCGACGTCTCGGTCATTCTCGCCACCTCCCCTATGTGGCCTTGCGAGGACGCACGGTTCGCCCTCGAGCAGTATCTACCCTGGTCTGTGGAGCGCGCTACGTCGTGGCGCCGATGCCGGTCCGGGGCTAGTTGCCTGAACCCTCGGTCTCGGTGAGTAGAAGTACGCGCTCGCCGTCTGAATCGAGCAGTTCGAGCTGCCCGTCGGAGAAGCGATAGGACGCCGTCGCCTCGAGCCCGGCGAAGAAAGCGGATTCTTCTCTCATCACGGCGCCGAAGCCGACATCATCACCGGTTTCGATCGGCCCGATCTCGAGCGAGTCGCCGTCGATTGCGTATGAAGCCGTGAAACCATTGTTCCCGCCGTTGCCTGCGATCTCGCTTCGCTCGAAGCGCATCGTCGCGGCGCTTCTCGGCATGACTTGTCGTTCGCGGCCAGAAGGATCGCGGTAGTACGCCAGCTTCCATGTCGCGTCGCGAAGCTCATCGGGACGCGTGTCGGCTGTCAGGAGAACGAATGCGACTACGCCGATCGCAACCACTGCGATGACGGCAAACCCGATCCATCTCAGGTATGTGCGACTTGCCGCTTCAGTTTCAGGCATGCCGTGCCGATAGAGTCAAAAGGGAACCTGTCCGTAGCGGTCATCTGGGTGGGGGACCGTCCGTAGCGGTCATCCGGGCGGCCCCCCATGCCTATTTGCGACGAAAACGAGTACAAGAAACCATCGCCGCATACGCTGAATGTACCCGCCAATCCGCTCTACTGCCACCCCGAGGACGTTTTTCCTGTTCAAGGCATGGCTGATCGCGGGTGTCTGGATCGGCCGGCTCACCGCCGTCACGAGGAGAGCGAGTACTCGCGAGCGCTGCGTTTCGAGTGTCGCACGGCGTCTGCGAGTGCCTGCTCGAGACTTCCGAAGCGCCATTCGTACCCGCTGGCCGAGAGCTTCGCGCTGCCGAGTCTTTGGCTGAAGACCATGTAGGGTGCGACCTTGCCCAAGACTATGCGCAGCGCAAACGTCGGTACGGGTAGCCACGACGGACGGTGCAAGACGTGTCCCAGCGCTCGCATGAACGCGTGCATCGTGACCTGCTCGGGTGAGCAGAGGTTCACCGGGCCGCTCAGACCCGGTGTCTCGATCGCGTACGCGTACGCTCCGGCTGCGTCCGCCACGTGGACCCAAGGGAAGTACTGCCGACCGGATCCCACGGGCCCTCCGACGAACAGCCGCATAGGCAGCAGTATCTTCGGCAGGAAGCCTTCTTCGCCCATTACGACGCCGGTTCTCATGACGACGACGCGCACGTCGTGCTCGCATGCGGCGAGAGCTTCCGCTTCCCATTCGACGGCCAGGTGCGCGAGTTGGTCTTCCCCGGGAGGCGAATCCTCGTGCAGAACCTCGTCGCCGCAGTCGCCGTAGTACCCGGAACCGGACGCGCCCACATAGACCTGCGGGCCCGTGCCCTCCTTGGCGGCGCCGGCTATCGCCCCCACCAGGGCCCTGGTCGTGTCGATGCGGCTTTCGCGGATAAGGTGGACGGTGGTGGCGTTCCACCGGCTCGATATGGGGTAGCCCGAGAGGTTGACGACTGCGTTTGCCGAGGCGACCTCCTCGACCCAGGCGCCGTCGGGCTCGTGGTAGTCGAAGACCACCTCACGCACATCGTCGGCTGCAAATCCCAGCGACTCTGCGCGCCCCGGTCGGTGAGAGAGCCAAGTCACCCTGTGACCCGCGCCGACGAGTTCGCGCGTGAGATGCCGTCCCACGAAACCGTTGCCTCCGGCAATCGCTACGTACATCGAGCACTCCCTTCTTGGGTGTGATTACCCCAAAGGGCGTGCCTTGGAGCCGGTGTTCGCGTTGCGGCGAGCCTACGGGTTCGGCGATTTAGGTTCGTCGGAAGCGTGCAGGCCCTGGACCTCGAATTCCATCGTCGCAGGCGGGGCGCCCTCACGGTCGATGGCGGCAGCTTCTCCGAGAGAGGCAACTGCGACGATCGTTGCGAGGAGGCCGCCACCGATCAGCACGGGCTGGACGCCGAACGCGCCAGCGAGAGCGGGTGCGAACGCCAGCGGGACGATCTCGCCGGAATGCCGCAGAAGCTCGGCCGTCCCGATCACTCTGCCGATCGCGTGGCGAGGAGCGTCTCTGTGCAGGAGAGTGCGCAGCAGAGGCTCCATCACGCCGATGACGGCGGACCACACGAACGCCCCGACGGCGATCACGCGCAAGTCCGGTACGCCGACGTACAGCACGGTGCCCAGGCCGGTGATGGCAACGGATATCGCAAGGCCGCGGGCGCTGAAGAACCGCTTCGGCAGACGTGGAACGAAGGACGCGCCGACCATGAATCCGACGCCGAAGATGGCGTTCATCCACCCCATCGCCTCGATGCCCGTGCCCACGACGTCTCGGAAGAACAGCGGTTCCAGCGCTCCGAACGCTCCGAACGCGAGCCAGAGCACCATGCCGGTGAGCAGGTAGTACCGGACGTTTCGGAGACCCCAGGAGATGCGCATGCCCTCCCGGAACTCGGCCACGATGTGCTTCTCGGTCTCCGCCGAATCGCGGGTGCGCAAAGTGATGTGCACGCTCCAGATCAGAGCCGCTGCGACGAGCGAGGTTCCCGCGTCCAGGATGAAGACCCAGTTCACGTTGGCGAACTGTACGAGGAGCGCGCCCACGGCGGGTCCCACGGCGAAGGACAGCGATCCGGCACCCTCGATCCACGCGTTGATGCGCTCAAGCGGACTCTTCTCGGAGGTCAGGAACGGCGCCATCGACGCACCCGCCGTCACG
>JAOUET010000072.1 GCA_029858605.1 Coriobacteriia bacterium
CCCGGCCCCTCGGCACGTGCACCGCGGACGCAAGACTGCCTCATACGAGGTGATTCCCACATAGCCCGGGATGTCCTGCCGCGACGAACGCAGCATCCACATTCCGTCCCCGAAATTCCTCAGACTGTAACAACGCCTCTAGTAGCCGAGGAGATACGCCCCATGCACGGACCTGTAGACGATTGGCACTCCAATCAGGGCGAATAGCACGACGGGCAGTGCCGCCGCCGCGAACCAAGCCGCCTTCCGGCCCGTCCAGCCGAGGGTGAGTCGCACATGCAGATAGAGCGCATAGACGATCCACGAAATGAGCGACCACGTTTCGATCGGATCCCAACCCCAGTAGCGACCCCACGCTTCGTTCGCCCAGACGGCACCCGCCGCGATCATGATGCCGAGGAAGATGAATCCCACTCCGACGAAACGAAACGAGAGGTCGTCCAGCACTTCTTGGCGAGGAAGCTTGTCCAGCACTTCGGCTAGAGAGCCCTTGCTCTTTCGTTCTCTCGCCAGGTAGGCGACCGCAAGCGCAAAGGAGGCCGTGAAGGACGCGTACGAGAGCTTTGCGAACGCGACATGAATCGTCAGCCACCAACTCGCGAGCTTGCTGGTGATCTCGAGGTCGGCGGTCGGCGTGAACATGGCTGCAGCGAGCAGCACCAATGCAAGGGGCATGATGATCACGCCGAGGTTTCGCATCTTTTGGTATCGCCATGCGAGAAGCGCGAGCACGAGCACTGCCGCCCAAGCGAAGGACGAGACCACCTCGTAGAAACCCAGGTAGGGTCCGTGACCTGTGCGCACCCAGCGAATCCCGATGGCGACCGTGTGCGGCAGCATGCCCGCCAAGGACACGCCCAGCGCGGCCTTGAGGAGAGCCTCTCGGCGAAAGACGGTGCCGAAAGCGAACAAGACGGCACCGCCCGCGTAGGCCGTCACCGCGGTCCACATGAGAATCACTTCGTTCTGCATGTCGCTCCTCCCGATGCGGTCGACTCTGCGGGAACGGGCACACAGAGCGGACCCCGCACCAGCCTACTCCACCGGGTCTTCTCTCGATTCACGCGTTCCGACTGTCTCGTCGACTTCCACATCCTGGCCGAAGACCTCCAGCGCTCCATCAACGCGTTCCGCCGCCTCGGCGTCTTCAGTCGCCGCGACCATCTCGTCCACCACGACCGGACACGAGGGTACCGCGTCGGAAGCCTCGGCAGCCTCCACCTCGGCCCTTGCGCCTGAGGACGGCTTGAGCCGCGACCGTGCCGCCTTGAAAGAGATGGAGAAGTTCACGTATGTCTCCAACATGCGGAATACACGCGTGTCTCCCATCGCTCCCACCGAACGCTCGCTCGGCAGCTCGCTGACCTTGCCTCTCTCTACCTTGGCACGTCCCACGATCTCGAACCCGCCGTCCGATGTCGTGTAGCCGAGGTTGTCGGTTTGCACGGCGACGACCGTCGGCAGGTTCACGAGATCCCAATGCCGCAGCAGACCAACCGCACCGTCGGGGAGCGGTGTGAGATCGTCCAGGCTCATCGCTCGCACTCGCGTCCAAGGTGGGGGTACTTTCTTGCGCTCAGTGCCCTCGTCAGACGTGCCGCAGACGTGTCGCCGCAGCACGTCGTCGAAGTAGTTCGTGGCGCTTTCGGCCATCCCAAGGGTGTTCACGCAGTGATGTCGTGGAACGCCGAGGACCTCTTCGGCCATCTCGTAGTAGTCGTCGCGCGTGATCTCGCCAAAGCGGCCCCGATAACCGCCGCCGTCCGCAATGCGACTTCCGTGTGGCAGCATGAACGCGAGGCCGCGCTTGCGGCACGCCTTCAGGAAGTACACGAAAGCCGACGTCGCGCCGATCAGCGTCACCGCCGCGCCTGTGTCTTCGGCTTGCCGAAGCGCGGCGACCAAGCGCTTCACGTCGACTCCCCCGCGCGACAGCAGGAACTCGCTGTCGGGCGTGCCGAAGTGGGTGCGCGTCTGCTCCATGCCGATCGCCATGCCCATCGACGGTGCCATATCCGGGCTGGGCGCGAGTAGCAACAAGCGCGTGCGCGTACCCGCCTCAAAGTCCGGGAAGAGGTATGCACCGGTCATGACGCGATTCGCTGCGAACACGAGCTCGCGGCCGATTTCGTCGCGGAAGATGCGTCCGCGCTGGCTAGCGGCGGTCGTGCCGCTCGTCAGCTGCGCCATCACGGCCTCTTCAACCGGGAACGACGCCACAATCTCCGTCTTGAACGCGTCGGTCGGGAACGCCGGGATGTCTTCCCACGACTCGACCGCGTCCGGCACGACTCCTCTGGCGTCGCAGAATGCCCGATATGCCTCGTTGGCCTCGTACTGGTAGCCGAAGAGCTCCAGCGCGAGGGACTCGAACACGTCAGACCCATCCTCGACACCGGCGTCGAGGACTTCCCGAACCCTCTCGGCGAGCGTCATGTCTTCACTCGACCTCGCCAAGGGCGGTGACCTCCACCTTGTCGACGAGCCAGCGGCCGTCCGGCTGGAGCACCACCGTGTACGTCGAGTCGTAGCTCGCTTCGAGCGGCTCGGACACGTACTCGCCGGTCTGTAGGGAGAAATAGCGGTAGTCCCACTCCTCGTATGCCGCAAGCGTCGCAGTGTTCTCCGCCGCCTCGAGGGAACGCACCTCAAACAGCGTCAGCGATTGCTCGATCGCCCGACCGTCCTGGCGATTCAGTTCGATGTAGGAGTCGACCCTCACGCCCTCCCACGGAGTCATCGTGTGTGACGCGACATCCGATTCTGCCGTCCTGTAGGCGTAGGAAACCCAGTCGAGGTAGGAGCGCACGGCACTTCCCGGGGTCGAGAGGTCGGGACCCGCCGGCAGGCCGGAGTCGGACGACTGTTCTGAGGCGCATCCCGACGAACATGCAACGATTGCCGCAATCAGCGCGAAGAGGGAGATCGTCCTGGCGAGTCGGCGCCGCTGCGCGAGCCCCCTGGAAGAAGTCCCCTTTGACCTAGCTGCCATCCTCAGCCCCCTTGTTCGACCCCACGGCAGCCTCGACGGCGGCAATGATGCTCTCCGCGAACGTCGGACTGCCACGCCAGTGCTTGGCGGAGATATTCAGCCGCACGCCGCCGTCGCCTTCCTCTACGAGCATGGCCCAGACCTTCCTATACGGTGAGAAAGTCGCCAGCGCCACGCCGATCAACGCCAGCGCAAGCAGTGAGTAGAGGAACGGCACTGACCAGTCATCGACGATAGAGAGGCGGGCGTAGCGCCCCACGGAGGCGAGCACGAGGCGCCCGCCGGCAGGCAAATCGATCGACTCACCCGCTTGCACTTCCTGTGTGGCGACAACCGTGTCGTATTCGTGCAGCTCAAAGACGGCACGGCCCCTGGACCCACCGTCCTCGGGCAGAGACAAGGTCAGGCGCCCCCAGTACCTATCGGCCATCCCCTCGGCATCAACGAGTTCGAAGTCGACCGCTGTGAGGCCACCCGGAGCGGAATCGTCGAAGTCCACGAGGAAGGTTTCTCGGCCAACCTCCGTCCCATCCGGGTCCTGCAATGCCAGCACGGGTGCGAAACCGTATGCCTGCATATGGATGAGCAGTCGACCGTATCTCAACGGATTATTGGGGTAGACCCGTTGTTCTGCCACGACTTGCCCGTCGCGGGCCAAGGTCACGATCGGCGCGGCTCCTCGATCTATACCGTCAACCACGTAGCCGACCTGTAGATCCTCA
Source organism: Coriobacteriia bacterium (assembly GCA_029858605.1). Lineage (GTDB taxonomy): Bacteria > Actinomycetota > Coriobacteriia > Anaerosomatales > JAENZW01 > JAENZW01. The sequence continues at coordinate 3,715 of JAOUET010000072.1, forward strand.
ACGCCGATCTCGAGCCCGGAGTGACTCGGGTACATCGACCCCTCCTCGAGGCCGCGGTAGGAATCCGCTTCGTCGATGCGGGTCTCGCCCTCCGGTATGCCTATGAAACCCTCGGCTCTCGTCAGTTGTCCGAGCGCCACCACCGCTATCAACAACGCGAGCGACCAGTGGAAGAGCGGGCTGCCGAACAGGCCCCACCTGCCTCCTGTCGCCACAACGAGATTCGCGTCCTGGCGAACGCCGAGACGCTTTGCGCGGAGGGCACGTGCCGCTTCGGCAAGTGCCGTCTCTTTGCCCACTGGGATCGAGGCGGCTGGCCGTTCCAGAAGAAGCTTCAGGCGTGATTCGCTGACCACGCCGATGCGCCGGTACTCGCGCCACGATCCGCGAGTGCGCTCCCACGCGCACAAAGTCGTGGAGGCGAGCAGTATGCCCACCAGAACCACGAACAACGGCGAGCCGAAGAGGCCTTTGAGTCCCGTGCCCAGGACGCTCCACGCCGCAAGCCCGACGAGAAGCCAGACGGCAAGCCTTCGAGAGCGAAGTGTTCGCAGAAGCGACCGTCGGCGTGCCACGCCTACTCCGGCGCAGTCTCAACTGTGGATTGCCCGCCAGTCCTCATGAGCACATCATATCGGGAGCCACGAAGGGGGCAAGGGCGGACCGTGATGTCCGCCCCTCGCATCCAGAAACGTGTTGCCGAAACCTCCCGCTTCGCACCTACCAGTACACATCTCCGGGATCCGGCTCGTGCCTGCCGCCGCAAGCCGTGTCCACGCAGGTATTCTTGTCAGGGATGTCTTGGTTGACGTTCTGGAGTTCGACCCCGATGAAGGTGCCCCCGTTGCCGGTGTTCCGGTAGGGTGCCGGGTCGCTCGGGGCGACGAGCATCCGCGGCCGCTTCCATCCGTGCGGAATCGTAATGTGGCAGTGACGACACTGGAGCTCCGTGTGGTCTGACTTATCGGGCATCCAGGAACCGTGTGGGCTGGCGGTATGACACCTATTGCAGAGAAGAGCGGTGTTGCTCCAGTTGCTGACTGCTACTGTGTACCACGCCGTGCCCGCAGTCCCGCCTTTGAGGATGAACTGGATCGCCGAACCGTGCGGACCGCGCGCTCCTGCGGCGTTGTACGAGTGACAATCCGAACATGTCATCTCGGAGTCGATCGTCCATCCTGCGGCGAGCCTCAAGTCGGTCGACTTGTACCAGGTATAGCTGCCGCGCGTGATGTTGCGGGTGAACGCGTCACCCATGACATTGTGCCCGGATTCATTGTTCGGATTGAACTCGAGTGCTACGTCCGTCTGAGCGTACCCGCCCGACGGCGTGTTCGGTCGGGTCGTGTAGCCGCTGTGACACTTGAAACACACGTACGTTTCGAAGTCGTCCGCACCGCCGTCCATGCGCTCGACCGCGTAAGACGAAGGTGCCTCCCATACGCCGAGACCGCTGTAGTCGGGCTTCACGCCCGTCGCGCCACGAAGCGCTGGGCCGGCGTCCGATGAGCCCTGAGTGTGCACGCCGGGGCGCGTTGCATGCGGATCGTGACAGTCGGCGCACTCGGCGTGACGGTTGCCGACACCCAAGTCCGTCGCATCCTCGGTGTCGCGGTGCGCCCCCGACGTGTCTATGGGATGCGCGTATGTGGCCGCGAGCGGCGTGTCGACGTCGATGAAGCCCAGGCTCACGCCGTGGCATCCAGCGGAGGAGCACATTCCGCTCCGGGAACTGTCGTGGCACGCGAGGCAGAGCTCTTCCTCGCCGTAGGTCGCGGTGTTGTTGCGAGCCACGCCCAGGTGGCCGCTGCCGGTGGCGCCGCCGCTCGCACTGAGAGCCGTCAACCGCTGGTTGTCGGACGCGTGCGGATCGTGGCATGTGTCGCAGCCGAACTGGCCGACCAGACGGTTGATCGTCGTCGCGGCGTGACCGCTGCTCGAGAACTGAAGGCCGGCCGCATCTTTGTTCCATCCCGGGAAGAAAGGATAGGCACTCATATCCCTCAGGATGACGTTGTAGGGCACGAGCTTGTTCGATTGGTTGGTCACCGCAGTCGGCGGCACACCGTCGTGACACTTGAGACAGAAGGTCGTCACCGTGCCGCTGTAGGCGCTCTTGGTGTTGTCGGGATCGGACGCCCGTGTCATCGACCACACTGTACCCGCCGCACCCCTCTGCACGTAGTGCGTGTTGTGGCAGTTGTAGCACGTGAGCGAGCCGCTACCCGTCGGCGATGGCGTCCAGATGTAGTCGACCGACCAATCGTCCAGACGCGGCGTCACTGTGGAACCGGAGCCGCCGAGTTGCGTCACGCTGAAGTTGTCGAACGTGGACTCGGAGAAGGTCCCGTTCACGTGAGACGTCAGACAGACTCCGACGAGCACGTACGTATCGAGGCTGACCGTCTGAGAGCCGACCGGTGTCCACGACGAACCGTCTGTAGACATGTAGCCGGTGATCACATTGCCGACGCGTCCGAGCTTGAGCCACATGGGGGCGTCACCCGCCTGCGTTCCACCGCTTGCCGATGCGCCGCCCGCTGTCGTCCGGTACTCGAAGTTGATGCCGTTGGTGTCGGTGACGTAGATGCCGGCCATCTTGGCGCCGGCCGCTTGCGCGTTCGCCTCAGTGCTTCCCGTGCGGAGCATCAGACCGGTCTTCATCCAGCCGTTGGCCCCGAGGTTGTTGTAGGAAGGCACGTACACGACCGCTTCGAAGTCATTGCCGGCAATCCAAGACGCCACCGTGGGCTTGATGTAGGTGAACTCGCCCTCGTCGGCCGTTCCACCGAAATCGGTACCCTCGGCGCGAATCGTGAGCTGACCGCCGGATTCGTCAGGCCAAAGATCGGTGGGCGTGCCGGGAGCAGTGCCGTGGATCTGGAAGTTATCCACGCGGTAGTAGCGACCAGACCCCCTCAGGGCGCCACCGAACCTGACGTAGAGCGTGGACGACGCCGGTACCGTGCCAGCTGCAGTGCTGGCCGATGTCCAGTTCGTCGGGGTGGCGTCACCCTCGTTCCATATCGGCGTCCAAACGCTTCCGTTGGTGCTTACCTCAACCGTGAGCCAATCGCCTCCGCTAGTGCCGTTCTGTCGCCAGTCGAAAGTCACGTAGAGGTTTGACTTGCCTGATGTGTCGTAGACGCGGGTCATGTACGCCGGCGTACGGTTCGTGCTCCCGCCTGATCTCCAGCGGACTTCCGCGCATGGCACGGGGTTGCCGTCGCTTGCCTGAGAAACCCATTCGGCGTCGCTGGATTGCTGTACCGTCCAGTTGCTGAGGTTGGTGAAGGGCTCGGCCGCACTGGTCCAGGGTACCGGCGCTCCCGAGTCAGGGTCGGTCGAATTGATGAACAGGTCGGTCCATTTCGACGTGTCGAAGGAGTTGTCGTTGAAGTCGTCGGAGACCGACGGCGGCAACGGCGCGTCACCCGCGAAACGAGCGCGAAGCTTGAGTGAGGGGTGAGCCACCTCGTCGATTCCTGCCAGCGAGTACGGCGTGTCCGCGAGCGTGAGATCGCTCACGAGCACACTACTGTCGGCGCCATCGAGCACGTCAATGCGGAATGTCGACCCTGCCGTCTGGTTGCCTGTGTAGCGGAGCGTGTTCCACGAGTTGAGTGTTCCACCCGTGACGAGCACCGGTGTAGAGACCACGTTACCGTTTGGCTCAAAGGAACCGGCAACGGGATCGGCCGTGACGGCGACGTCGTCTACGTGCTGATACTCGTCGGCCATGTTGCAGCGGCCCACGATGCGAAACCGCATTGTCGCCGAATAGTAGCTCGCCGGGATGCTGTCGACGAACTGGCGGTACGTCGTCACCCGGTCGTCCAGCGGGATGTTGCGAATCGTGTCCCAGGTCGTCGTTCCCGTGTTGTAGACCTGCAGCTGTATGTAGTCGGTGTTCTCGGTAGTATTCGTCCCCTTCAGCCAGAAGGAGATCTGCACATTGGTGCGACCCGCCGCGTCGACGGTCTTGACCATCAGCTCGTCGGCGCCGGTCGTGTTCATGACCGCCGAGTTGGATCCGCCGTGCGCGTTTGCAGCGCTGCCATCGATGCCCCAGTTCGACGAGTCCCACTTGCTGAAGTCTCCGGTCTCGAAGTCATCCTCGAAAACAGTTCCGGCCGCACCCCCGAACGGCGCCAGCTGCACTGCACCCGAGGTTCCGCTCCCGCCCGCGACCACCTCGGTCCGCGTGTGAGTATCGGTGGCGAAGTGCTCCTCTGTCGTCTGCAGCCACGACCCGCCCTCGGGCACCGGGGAGCCGGTCTTCGACGAGGTCGGGTGCTTCGACGTCTTGGCGAACTGTGCCCTCACGTCGCGGCCGTTCCAGGCGAAGGGCACGGCCCCAACGCTGCGTGTCTCCACGCTACTGGCGCTGTGACATGCATAGCAGAGGCCGGCCTGCTTGTACGTGGCAGCGGTGGTGCCGCTGCTCCGATAGTCGGCGAGACTCGACGACGCCGCGGCGTGCTCGTTGTGACACGCCTGGCAGTTGGTGAGCGGCCCGGGGTTCGAGGCGGGATTCCTTTGCGTGTACAGCACGACCTCGTCGTCGTGCGCCACGTTGCTCGGGTTGCCCGCAGCGTCGTACTGCGCCTGGTTGTGGTCGCCCGCGGTATTCGAGTAGGCCTCCGACCCGCCCTTCTCGTTCATGTAAGTGAGCGAGCCGCCTGCACTCGAGCCGTGACACGCAAAGCAGAAGACTTGGCCGAACGGCGCGGCGTCTGTGCTGTACACGAGCGCGCTCGTCGTCGTAGCTGGATCGCTCGGCCGCTTTAGGAGTTTGCTGTAG
>JAOUET010000073.1 GCA_029858605.1 Coriobacteriia bacterium
CTTCACGTCTTTGCTGCTCGAATCAACCCTCTTTCGATCCGAGCGAGCCTGAGTCGAGGAATCAGTATAGCAGGAGCGAACTGCCCGTCCACTCGGGCGGTCGATCGATACCCAGAAGCGCAAGTAGAGTCGGCGCTACGTCCGCCAGGATGCCCCCGTCCTTCAGCCGCTTCACTCCATCGGCCACGACGCACAAAGGCACGTCGGCAGCCGTATGCGCGGTAAAGGCCGAGCCGTCGGCATCCACCATTCGCTCGGCGTTTCCGTGGTCGGCCGTGACTATGGCCGCACCACCCCTTCTGCGAACCTCTTCCACCACAGTACCCACGCCGGCGTCCACGGCCTCGACCGCCTTGACGGCCGCGTCCATCACGCCGGTGTGGCCCACCATGTCGCAGTTGGCGTAGTTGACGATGTATACATCGGCTCTGTCGCTCTGTATGGCTTCGAGAAGCTTCGCGGTGACTTCCGGTGCGCTCATCTGCGGTTCCAGATCGTACGTCGCGATTCTTGGGCTTGGAACCAGCATCCGTTCTTCGAGAGGCTTCGGCGGTTCGGAGCCTCCGTTCAAGAAGAAGGTGACGTGCGCGTACTTCTCCGTTTCCGCGATATGGAGCTGTCGGAGTCCCTGTTCGGCCAGAACGTCAGCCAGAACCCGCGTGGGCAACTCCTTCGGAAAGGCTACAGGTGCGGGAATCGTTGGATCGTACTCGGTAAGGCACACGAAGTGCACCCGGGGGAATACGGGACGCGAGAACTCCGCGAACGTAGGATCGACGAATGCTCTCGTGATCTCGCGAGCACGGTCTGGACGAAAGTTGAAGAATAGCACCGCGTCGCCGTCTTCGATGGAGACGGGCTTGGCGTCACCGGCAACGACAATCACGGGCTCCACGAATTCGTCTGTAGCGCCTCTTGCATACGATTCCGCGACGGCGCGCGAGCCACACTCGTTGCGCTCGCCCTCGCAGAGCACCATCGCCCTCCACGCCCGCTCGACTCGATCCCACCGCCGATCACGATCCATCGCATAGTAACGGCCCATGACGGTGGCAACGCTGCCGCGACCGAGCGAGACAAGCTTGTTCTCGACCTGCTCGACGAAGCCTGCGCCACTCGTGGGCGACACGTCTCGGCCGTCGAGGAAGCAATGGACGCGAATCTCTTGTGCACCACGCTCAACGACCATTTCGAGCAGAGCGAACAGGTGGGTGATGTGGCTGTGCACGCCGCCGTCCGAGACGAGACCCATCAGATGCACGGCGCGCCCTTGGGAAACGGCAGCATCTATGCCTTCGGACAGCGGACGGTTCTTCCGGATGCTCCCATCCTCTACCGCCTTGTCGATGCGCGTGAGCTCCTGGTAGACCACCCGGCCCGCACCGATGTTCAAGTGCCCGACCTCGGAGTTGCCCATCTGCCCTTCAGGCAGACCGACCGCCAGTCCCGACGCGCACAGAGTGGTGGTCGGGAACCGCCCGAACAAGGTGTCGATGTTCGGGGTGTGGGCAAGCGAGATGGCGTTCTCGACACCGGCATCGGCAACCCCGAAGCCGTCCATGATGATCAGGCACGCGGGCAGATTCGTTGGCACGATGCGGCTCTCTATTGCGCTAGACGGCAGCTTTGACGATCTCGGCGAACGAATCCGCGTCAAGCGAGGCGCCGCCGACCAGCGCACCATCGATGTCGGGCTCGCCGAAGAACGACTTCGCATTCTCCGGCTTCACCGAACCGCCGTAAAGGATGCGCAAACTCATTGCCGCCGGTGGGCCGAACATCGCCCCCACCGTCGCGCGTATGGAGCGGCACACGTCGTTCGCGCCCTCAGGGGTGGGCGTCCTGCCCGTACCGATCGCCCAGATGGGTTCGTATGCGACCACGAGCTTCGTTGCCTGGTCTGCTTCGATACCCTCGAGAGCGCCGCGAACCTGTTCGCGCACGAATGTATCCGTCTCTTCGGCATCCCGGGTCGCCAGCGACTCTCCCACGCACACTATTGGAAGCATGCCTTCGGAGAACACAGCCTTGACCTTCTTGTTGACGGTCTCGTTCGTCTCTCCGAAGAACTCGCGGCGCTCCGAATGACCGACTATCACGTAGTCGCACCGCAACTCGGCCAGCATGCGCGGGGATACCTCGCCCGTGAAGGCCCCCTCTTCCTCCCAGTAGACGTTCTGGGCGCCGAGGCTTATCTGGAGCCTGTCGAGTTCGATAAGCGTGGACACCGACTTCAGGGCCGTGAACGGAGGGCATACCGCGACCTCCACCTGATCCCAGCTACCAGAGACCCTTTCCTCGAGGTTCTGCACGAGGATGGCGCCCTCGCCAGCCGTCTTGTACATCTTCCAGTTACCCGCGACGAGCGGTCGGCGTGCCATCTGCCACTCCCCTCTCCCGCGGCGCAGGGCCGCGACGTGCCTACTTGTCGAGCAGTGCCTCGAGACCGGGCAGTTCCGAACCCTCCAACAGCCTCATGGATGCTCCGCCACCTGTCGAAACGAACGTGACGCGTTCTTCCAGGCCGAACTTGCGCAAGGCGGCGACCGAATCGCCCCCTCCCACGACCGACACCGCGCGGTTGTTGCGCGCGACGGCCAGTGCAACCTCCCGAGTTCCGTTCTCGAATGGAGTGAGCTCGAACACGCCCATCGGTCCGTTCCAGAATATCGTCTTGGCCTGCGAGATCGCTCCCTTTACCAGCTCCACGGTTGTGGGACCGATGTCGAGGCCCATCGTGTTCGCAGGAATCTCTCCTCGCCCTACGATCTTGGTCTCGGCGTCCTCGACCATCGCGTCGGCTACGACCAAATCCACCGGGAGAATGAGTTCCACACCTCTCTCGGAGGCCTTCTCAAGCATCTGCTTGGCGGGCTCGACCCAATCGGGTTCTACAAGGGACTTGCCTACTTCGGCACCCATTGCGACCAGCAGCGTGAAGCACATTCCGCCACCTATGACTAGCGTGTCGACGCTCTCGAGCAACCGGTCGATGACGCCGAATTTGTCCGAGACCTTGCTGCCACCGAGGATCGCGACGAACGGGTGGCCCGGATGGGCGAGCATCTCGGTCAGAGTCTCGACCTCACGCGCGAGCAGCATTCCTGCATAGGCGGGGAGGTGGGTCGTGACGCCGACGGTCGAGGCGTGTGCGCGATGCGCCGCGCCGAAGGCGTCGTCCACGTAGATGTCGGCGAGGGATGCCAGCTCCTTTGCGAACTCGGGATCGTTCTCCTTCTCGCCGGGGCTGAACCGCACGTTCTCGAGCATCAGGATCTCGCCGTCTACCATGCGCTCCACGGCCTCGGTCGCTTCCTTGCCCACCGTCTGATCGATGAACACGACGTTGCGGCCGACGAGACGCTGTAGCACGCGGCGCACCGGCCTCAGCGAGAACTGGGCGTCCGGCCTTCCCTTCGGCCTGCCTAGATGCGACACCAGTATGACTCGGGCTCCGTGATCGATCAGGTAGCGTACGGTTGGCAGCGACGCTCTGACCCGGGTATCGTCGGTCACCGTCCCCTCGCTCAAGGGCACATTGAAGTCCACGCGAACGAGCACGCGCTTTCCCCGGACATCAACCTCGCGAACGGTCTTCTTGTCGAACATGAGCCCCTCCGGCACCGAAGCTCGGGCGCGCCCGTCGGACGCGCCCTCAAGCCTGCAGATCTTCCCGAACCCGATGCAACGTCAGCCGAGAACCACCTTGATGAGGTCCTTGACCCGGTTGCTGTATCCCCACTCGTTGTCGTACCAGGACACGCACTTGACCATGTTGCCCATCGACATGGTGGCGCCGGCGTCGAAGACGGAGGAGTGCGGGTTGCCGATGACGTCGACGGAGACGATCGGGTCGGCCGCGTACTCGAGGATGCCCTTCATCGGGCCCTCGGCAGCCGCCTTCATCGCCGCATTGATCTCCTCGACCGTCGCGGGGCTCTTCAGCTCGGCCACCAGGTCGACGACCGACCCGTCCGCCGTGGGAACGCGCATGGCCATGCCGTCAAGCTTGCCCTGAAGATGCGGCATGACCAGCCCTATCGCCTTGGCGGCACCCGTTGATGTCGGGATAATCGACAGCGCCGCTGCGCGGGAGCGCCTCAGATCCTTGTGCGGCAGATCCAAGATGTTCTGATCGTTCGTGTACGCGTGCACCGTCGTCATGTACGCGCGCTCGATACCCCAGTTGTCGTCGAGGACTTTGGCGACCGGAGCAAGGCAGTTCGTTGTACACGACGCGTTCGAGATCACACAATGAGAGGAGGTGTCGAGTGCGTCGTCGTTTACGCCCATGACAATCGTGACGTCTTCGTTCTTCGCCGGCGCCGAGATGATGACCTTGAGGCAGCCGGCTTCTTTGTGACCCTGCGCCTTCAGTCCATCTGTGAAGATTCCCGTGGACTCGACGACCACCTGCACGCCCAATTCACCCCAGGGCAGCGCACCCGGATCCCGCTCAGAAAGGACTTTCACTGACCGGCCGTCGACCGAGAAGCTGTCCCCCTCCACATGAACGTCTTCGCCGAAGCGCCCGTGCACTGAATCGTACTTGAGAAGATGTGCCAGGGTCTTCGAGTCAGTCAGATCGTTGACTGCAACGACTTCGACGTCCGGGTCACTCTCACACGCACGGAAGACAAGGCGCCCGATGCGCCCAAAACCGTTGATGCCGACCTTTATCGCCACGATGCTACCTCCTCCTACGACAGGCCGCGCCGCGGCCGCGTTCCCCCACGGCGCCCCCGAGGACGCCGACCATGCCTCGCTAGATGCTCGAGCCGCCTCCCTGCCCAGCGTGCTCGGCCAACTGCTCGATACGACGGACCCTATGATATACCGCAGACTTGGATAGCGGCGGGTCGGCCAACTCTCCCAATTCGCGAAGACTCACATCTGGATATTCGAGACGCAACGCCGCCAGTTCCTGCAACGCCGGCGGCAAACTCTCCAGACCGCGACTGTCGGCCAGCGTTCTTATCGCTGCTATCTGCGAGAGCGCCGCGTCCGTCGTCTTCTGCTGATTTGCCATCTCGGCGTTCACGAGCCTGTTGACATCGTTGCGCATCGACTTCAGGATCCGCACGTCCTCGGTGCGCAGCAGCGCACGATGTGCGCCCACGAGAGCAAGAAAGGTGACGATCGGCTCGGCGCCCTTCAGATAGACCGTGTAGAGACCACGGCGCGTGGTCACCTTCCCGGGAATCTCGAACCGGGCCATCAGTCCGGCCAAGTCTTCGGCTATCTGCTCGCCTTCTGCAGTGAGCTCGAAGTGGAAGTCGCCGTGAGGGTCGGCTACGAACCCGCCACCTAGAAAAGCACCCCGAAGGTAGGCCACCGCACAACAGTCACGCCGCACGACTCGAGGCAGGACGCCTTGTGTCAGATTGAGCGAATCGTCCAGAATGCCCAGCTCGTTGAGCGCTTGTGGAAGCTTTGGCTGACTCGGCACGGTAATCAGGTAGTTGTTGGTCTTGTGGAGCACGCTGCGGCGCACGGTGAGCTCGGTCTTAAGGTCGTAGAGTCCGTGAAGCAGCTTGATGGTCTTGCGCGCGACAGGCGCCGTTTCGGTCGCGATTTCAAGCCGAAAGCGCTCTTTGGCGGTTATGTGCAACGTGCCCTCAACGCGCACAAGAGCTGCGAGTTCGGCCTTGAGGCAACACTGCCGGCGGGGTTCCACCCTGGACAGTTCTTCTTTGACCTCTGCGGTAAACGACATGTCCTATACGACCTCGCGAAGCGCTTCGAGGAGGCGGGCACCGTCGTGATGCAGAGGGTTGTCGCCGTCCGCCAGCTCGGCGGTGACCACACGCATGCCCATCGCCTCGATACGCTCGACCACCTCGGAACCGGCCGCCACCGGGTCCACCGGGTGCGGGCTCCCATCGTACCCCGAGACGGTGCTGACACGCACGGGATACGCGTCCGTATCGTGCACCAAGACGACGTCGAGGCCGCCCGCGAGGCCGTGATCGACGAGTGCGGTCACATGGTCGACCGCATCCATCCCCGCCGTCTCTCCCCTCTGGTTCGCGACGTTACACACATAGACGCGCGTTGCCGAAGACTCACGCACCATGTCCGCCACACGCGCGACCAAGAAGTTCGGAATGATGCTGGTGAACAGGCTTCCTGGACCGATGACGATAACGTCCGCATGGACTATCGCCTCGATGGCGGGTTCGTAGGCCGCTGGAAGTTCCGGATCGAGGGTCACATCGGCGATCGGTCCGTTGCTGACGGCGATGGTCGATTGCCCGCGAACCGGACGGCCGGCAGCGTCCACTGCCGTGAGGTGCACGTCCTCGAGCGTGCATGGCAACGCGTTGCCTCTGGCCCCCAGAAGCTCGGCCGCGAACGCGATCGCATCCGGAAAACTCCCTGTGATGTCCGTGAGCGCAGCGAGAACTAGGTTGCCCAGTGCATGGCCGGCCAGACCTTCTCCGTGAGGGAACCGGTACTGGAACAGGCGGCTCAACAAGGCCTCCGAGTCGCCCAGGGCCACCAGGCAGTTGCGTATGTCGCCGGGCGGGAGCATGCCCAGTTCGCGTCGCAGCAATCCGGTCGATCCTCCGTCGTCTGCCATAGTCACAACAGCCGACGTATTGAACCCGAGTGCGATCAGGCAGGCAAGCACGGTCGGCAGCCCGGTCCCCCCACCGATGGCCGCCGCTCGTCGGACGGAGTCGCTCACAGACGCTCCCGGTCCCTGCCTATGTCCCTGTGGCTTGTCGCTACGCTGTATCCGAGGTCGCGCAGATACTCGGCAGTCTCCTCGGCCAGTACGACGCTCCGGTGCATCCCGCCCGTGCATCCGAGCGCCACCGCCAGATGCGTCTTCCCCTCCATCAGGTATCCGGGGGCAAGGGTCGCGAGCAGCTCGTACCACTTTCCCAGGAACTCGCCAGTCTCTTCCCTGCCGAGGACGAAATCGCGGACGACCTGCTCGAGTCCCGTGCGTTCGCGCAGCTCGTGGTTGTAGTAGGGGTTCGGCAGGAAACGCACGTCCATGACGATGTCCGCGTCCGACGGCACCCCGTACTTGAAGCCGAACGAGGTCACCGTGATCGACAGGGTGGAAGCGAGGTTTCCCGAGAAGAACCGCTCCTTGAGAACGCGGCGAAGATCCTGGGGGCGCAGGTCGCTCGTATCGACGACGAGGTCCGCGCGACCGCGGATACCGGAGAGTGCCTCCCGTTCCGCCTGAATGCCCTCGGCAACGGAGCCCGTTTCGTCGCACAGGGGATGCCTGCGCCGGGTCTCCTTGAACCTGCGCAAGAGCACCTCGTCGGAAGCCTCGAGGAAGAGTAGGTGAAACGTGACGCCGCCGTCGGCGAGCCGCTTGAGTTCCCCCGCTAGTTCATCGAAGAACGCCTGGCCGCGCACGTCGCACACGACGGCCAACCGTCGGATGCGATTGCCGGGAAGAGCCGTGAGATCGACGAGTTGTCGGATAAACGAAGGTGGAAGGTTGTCGATGCAGAAGTATCCGAGGTCCTCGAACGTATGGATCGTCTCAGAGCGGCCCGCACCCGACATGCCCGTGATCACGACCAATTCGGGCATCCGCGACTCGGCGCTGCCCCCAGAAACAGGTTCGCTCTCGTCGGTCACCACGGGCCCCCTAGTCCTTCTCGGCGAACGTCACCGACGGCGACACGCCCGATGACGCGACGAGAGTCGCAACGGCGGAAACGAGGGCCATGAGCAGTAGCTTCATCGAACTGTCTCTCGACCGTGATCGTCCTTTCCGGACGAGTACAGTATAGCGAACGTCGTCCTATCGCCACCCGACGAGACTGTCACGGAAGCGCCTGCCCGTCTCGGCGATGATCATGCGCTGCCGTTCCCACGTCAGGGCCACCACCAGCATAAGCGTGCCGATAACGCCCAGGACGAGCCACCAGTACTGCGCAAGGTAGATGAAGGATCGAACGAACCCTACCAGGACGATCGCCGCGATTCCGCCGAAGAAGTACGCACGCACGCGGAGCAGCACACCCGCCGTGATGGCTGCGACGGCGAGCGCGGTGGCCCACACCAGGTGAGTCCACGGCCCCCGATCGGCGACCGGATCCGCTGCAAGCAACGTAGGGACGCCGAGAGCGACCACCATGGCGGCGACATCGGTGGCGACCGGTACGCTGCGACCGACTGCCTGTGAAGCCCACCGATAGCCGAACCAGATGAGATACGCGCCGAGTGGTGTCGTGAAGTACTCGATCGTCTCCACCTCGAGGGTGGCGGCCTCGACCCAGTACGCCGTGAGCACGATAAAGACCCCAGCATAGGCGGCATGCTTCTGTTCGAAGAGCACACCCGCTGCGACGACGTACCCGCCGAGCGCAGCGAGCGCGACCGCGAACCCGTGGCCACCGAGGTCCGCCCACCTTGCCATCGCTCCCGGTGATACCCACGACACCCAGCCCACGGCCGCCAAGAACGTCACGCCTATCGCGCCCGCCCCTGCACACGCCAGTGTCCAGCGCCAAGATAGCGTCCAGCGGGT
>JAOUET010000074.1 GCA_029858605.1 Coriobacteriia bacterium
CCGCTGTACGCCGTCGTATATCGACGACAGCAATCCTGGGCCAAGCTCGACCATCAGAGCACCCTCGGTCGATTCCACGAGGTCGCCGACGGTGAGACCCGAAGTGTCCTCGTAGACCTGGACCGTCGCGAGGTTCCCCTCGAGACGGATGACCTCGCCCATGAGACCTTGGTGGCCCACACGGACGACATCGTACATCCTGGCGCCGAGCATTCCCTGCGCCACGACGACCGGGCCCGTAATCTTTGAAATCGTTCCCGCTATCATCAGCCTCGCCTCAGTGTGATGTCGAATCCAATAGCCCTTCTGATCAGCCGGGACAGATACGCCCGATGATCCTCACCAACGGTGAGCTGTTCCTTGATCGGCAGCGAAATGACGATCGGCCGGTAAATCGAATCGATCTTCTGCTGGGTCCTTTCGTCGATCGCAGCCATCATCCGCTCGTTGACGGCGATGATCCCGCTCGATTCGTCGTCGATGAGCTCGTTGAGTTGCTTGCGGGCCAATTCCTGCGAATCGGCGACCAGCACGTCCACGCCGGCCAGGCGAAACCCATCGGCAGTATCCGAATCCGTGAGGACGACGAGCTTATACAAGGATGAGCTCCCTCCTCACGCGTTCCATGGGCATGCCGACCGACTTGCCCTTCACGATGATTCGCAGGTTCGTGACCTCGTTCTGCTTCGCCCATAGATATGCGATGGCGATTCCGATGCCGAGCGGATCACCGCGACCCACGGCCAGCGCCTTGCGCATGTGGAAGTCCTCGAGAGTGCGCTCGAATACGGAGATCGAGTTCTCCTCGAGATACTTCAGAACGGCTGCGTCGAGGGTGTGACCGTACGGCGTACCCTTGAGCCTATCTATGACCTCGTCAACATCCGACATGTGAGCCAGCTCGTTGTAGAGGTCCTGGCTGATGGATTTCCCGCCATCCAGGAAGAACTCCTCGACCTTGACGCTCTCGAGGTCGGCCTTCTGAAGACGGAAGACCATGACCAGATTCATCGTGTCGATCTGCACACCCAGAATCTCACGTGCGACCCTGGCGTTCAGGCCGCGGCCGGCCAACCTGCTCGAGGCTAGGTGCGTGTAGTAACGGTCGAGCGCCAACTCGAGATCGGCCAGCTCCCCGCTACGCATGTACTCCGCGTATCCCTCACGCATAGCTGGGGCATAGGGCAGTCCCCAGGTTACCGCCGTATCCACGACCGCCTTGATGTCGCCGAGTATCGTAAGCGCTTCGAGTTCTACCAGCGAGAGAGCGCCGGCGGGCAGAAGGCCGTCGGCTATCTCCTGTGCCGAAAGATGCATGTGGTTGCCGCGCAGGATCGTCTTGACGTTGAAGACGTCCCACCGACCGAGCAGCGTCGAAACGATGTAGCTGGCCTCGTCATTCAGGAAACCTTGCACCTTCCGGTAGGTCCGAACCAAGTTGTTCTTCAGCGCTTCGTCTACAGACGCTGCGGTCCTTCCGTGAATCAGTGCCTCATCCAAATCCGAGCCGTATTCGGTACCCGAGAGATCCTGGATGAGGGCACTCGTATCCGGCGCAGCGGTCAACCCCTTCAGGAAAGGCTCGCCCAAAAGGCGCGACCGCATGCCACGGATGCGCGCATTCGAGTATCCGTAGTCCTTGCCACCGGGCGACGTTTTGCGGGTCTTCATGGAACTCGTCATGGGAACAGAATCTCCGCGACCTCGGCCTGGATCAGTTTTTCAGCTTTCTCGAGTCGGTCCTCGAACGTGTTGCGGCGCATAATGCGACCGCCACCCGTGCGTACGGCCAAACCTCCGGATGTCTTCAGCTCCGGTTTGACCTTCGCGCTGAGGCCGAGATCGGCCACCGTACGTTCTGCAAGAGCGACATCCGCTTTGTCGACCAACACCTCAACCTCACCGTTGAGGCCCTGAAGGGCCTCTTCGGCAAGAGTGCGGAATATGGCCGGGTACTCGGACTCTGACCGCATCTCGCCAAGTCTGGCTGTCGCGGCCTCAAAAGCACCGCGCACCGACTCCTCCTTGACTGAGGCGACCCGCTTCTTGCCCTGCAGCCGTGCGGCGTTCATCGACCTAGTCGCACGCTCACGCACAGCCTTCTCGGTCGCATCAGCCGTGGTCTGGCGGATGACGTTGCCCTGCTCATCAGCTTCTTCGCCGATGGCCTTTGCGTGGTCCCGAGCGTCGGTCAGAATCTGCTCGATCTCTTTGTCTGCCTGCTCGTCGAGTGCTCTGAAGATGTCGTCAAGGGCCATAAACCGGGCTCCTTCCGCGTTACTCGCGACAAACGGCCTGGAAGACCTCTAGCCGCTGATCATGATCGCGGACACGAAACCCAGCAGAACGATGATCTCCGGAAGAGCCTGGAGCGTGATGATCCAGATGGAGACCTCAGGACGCTCAGCGAGCGTACCAGCGCCGGCCGAGCCAATCTTGGCCTGGGCGTAGCCGGCCGCCAGAGCCGACAGTCCCATTGCCAGTCCCGCGGCCATCGACTTCGCGGCAGCCGTCTGCCACTCGACAGACTCTGCCGCCGCTTCCTCTGCGAACGCTATGGCCGGCACCAGCCAGGCAGCGACAAACGTGCTGCCGAACACCCACTTTGCGAGCCGATTCTTGATCATGCGCTCTTTTCACCTCCGGTTTTAGTGAACGGTTCGTACTGCTGCTTGCCCGTCTCGAAGAACTTCCCAAAGAACTCCAGGAAGTTTAGACGCAAAGCGTGGATTGTCGGGCTGAACGCCGCGATGATGAAGTTCAACCCGTGGAGCAAGAGTCCGATGGCCGCACCGGCCACAACGTTCCCCATGCTCGCGACTATTTCGTTGACCGCGTCCGCGAAGATGGCTCCCGCGAGACCAACGGCCATGATACGGATGTAGCTCGCCATGTGGGAGACAGACTCTACCGTCTCCACCACACCCATGACGCCCCCTCCGCGAATCGCGTAGATGAAGCCCCCGAATGCGACGACGGCAAACAATACCTGGCCGACCTGGGAAATGCTGTCGGCCAAGCCCACAAAACCGACGCCGACTGCCATGAGCACGCCCAGGAGGAACGTCAGTATTCCCGCCTTCTCGTACAGGTGCTTCTTGTGCTTCATCCGAATCGCGTTGATGACTCCCATGACGAGACCGAACAACACGTGTACGACGCCGACTATTACCGCGAGGATCATGAACTCCTGGACGAGCGCCACGCGGTGGAAGGTCGGTACGACCCCGAACCACTTTGCCGGATCGTGGCCATAGACGAGACCCAGCTTGGCCGGCACGTTGCCGAAAGCCTCACCGTAGACGAAGCCGAACGCGCACACCATGGTCGCCGCAGGTCCCAGAATCGATGTTGCCAGCTGGATTCCCGCACTCTCCCTGAACTTCAAGCGCAGCCAGAAGACGATCGCCAGCATGATGAGCCCGTACCCGAGGTCGCCGACGATCATGCCGAAGAACAGCGGATAGAACAGGAAGAGCAGCCACGTCGGGTCGACGGTGCCATAGCGTGGTACACCACGGACGCCGACGAGTGTCTGGAACGGAGCAATCGCCTTGGGGTTCGAGAGGGCGACCGGCGTGTCCGCGAAATCGTCTTCCCTGATCTCCGTCTGCTCCACGATGACGTCGTCGGCCCACTTCTCGGTAATCATCTTGCGGAGACCGGAAACGTCTCGTACAGGCATCCAACCGGTGATGACGAACGCGTACTCGGTGCGCCCGAACTTGGGAATCGCGCTGATCTCCTCGGTCTTGTCGATGAGCACGTCTCGAACCGCGGTGAGGCGCAGCTGCCAGCGGTCCGACATCTCCTTCAGCTCGCCGGTGACCTTGTCGAGATCCGAAGGCAGCGACTTGCGACGCTGCTTGAGTTGATCGTAGGCCATGTCGAAGGGCATTCCTTCGAAATCGCTTGGGAGCCTAATCTGATTCACGTTCTCCATGGCGAGGAACTTGTGGACCGCCTCGGTCGACTTGCGTGCGAAGACGACGATAGCCGCCGTCGTATCCTCGTCGACGTCGGCAGACACGATCTCGCACTGCTTGTTCGTGATCTTGTCGAGTTCCTCTTTGAGTTGTTCGAGTGCGCCCTTGTAGCGGCGCTCCACGAGGAGTGCTACCGAGTCGTACGCGCCGGTGGTCACTATCTGCTTCGCGAGCGGCTGGATCTTGTGAAGAATCGGCTCGTAGCGGGCAAGCAGCGCAAGCTCGGACTCGATTGCCGTGTGACTTGACGCGAGCGCCGACGTACGGTCCTCGACTTCTTGTATGACCTCGTGGACCTCCTGCGACAGCTGCTCGCTGTCCAACTGGTAGAGCCGCTCGTACTCGGCCCTCCGCTTCGTCGGATCCATCGGAGTCTCTTCGCGATGGAGCGCTTTCAGAATCGCGCGAACGCGGATGAGCATGTCGTCCATGCGCGACTGGTCCTGGCGCTGTTTCTCGTAGATCTCCATTTGGTCAAGAGGTAGCTCACCTGAGGCTATCTTCCGAGACAAGTCCTCGATGTGGAGGCGCCCCTGATCGTGAAGCACGCTCACAACATCGAAGAACAAGTTCTTCGGGCCGATAATCTCAAGCTTCGCCATTGGAACCAGCACTCAGCACACCCCCTCGGCCGCCCGGCAGCGACCTCTCGTGATGAATCACACTTCAGCAATCCTTCTGCAGACGAGGCTGGCAGCGGAGTCTATGCGCTCCTTCACCGCCGACTTGAGCGCTTCGATCTCTGCATCGGCATCAATGCTGATCTGGGCCGTTTCGCCCTCGAGTTCCTTCAGCACGCTCTTCTCTCGCTGCTTCGCCAGGTCCTTGCTCTCTTCCTCGGCCTTGACGATGATCCCCGCAGCATCCTTGCGCGCGGCGGCGACGATCTCCTCAGCCTCCTGCTTTGCCGCCAGCACGCGACCGGAGATGGACATCTCCTTCTCGCGAATCAGATGGAGAGGCGAGTTCGAATCGCGTGAAAGGGTCTCCTGGTGGAATTGAATCTCCTCGAGAACCTTCTCGTCCACGTGGTGTTCCCTCCTGTCATGCGTCCTCGGGAAGCCAAGCACATCCCACAAAGAGCAGTGGGATGCTGCTCATCAATACGATTCGACGAACGGGGCCTCCCTCCTGCAAGCTCTTGACAATTCCTTCACAAGGCGAAAGGCGAGGTTTGACGGGGATTCTGGGGTCCTTGACCTCAGGTTTTCGGCAGACCCGTCCCTACTGTATCAACTCGCGCTCGAGCCGCATTCCGAAGGCGCACGCCATCTCGTAGTTGATGGTCCCTGCGGCCTCGGCAAGCTCCTCCATTGTGATGCTCTCGTTGCCCTGTGTACCGACTATAACGGCCTCATCGCCAACGGTCACTGAAAGACCTCTCGGTACCTCCGCCATGATCTGATCCATGGTGACTCGGCCGACCTGCTGGCAGCGCCGCCCACCCAACAACACGCTCATCTTGTTCGAAAGAATCCGATGCACTCCGTCGGCGTATCCAAGCGGCAATGTCGCCACCGTTGTGGGAGCGGCTGCACGCCAAGTCAGCCCGTAGGAAACGCCTTCACCCATCTGGATGCGCTTCACGAGACAGACACGGGACTTCACCTGCATGGCCGGCCGAAGCGCGACGTGATCCCGAGTGGTCGCACCCGGTTGCAGCCCGTACATGGCAATCCCGCAACGCACCATGTCGTAGTGGGTCTTCGAGTGCAGTATCGTGGCGGCGCTATTGGCAGCGTGCACGATTCCCGGAGACACGCCCTCGGTGCGAATCGCTTCGAGTGCCTCCTCGAAGCGCTCGACCTGCCGCTCGAAGTCCCAGTCACCTGGCTGTTCGGCCGTTGCGAAGTGCGTGCAAGTGCCCTCGAGTTCGATTCCGGGGAGATCGCCCAGCCTGGATGCGAACTCGGCCGCGTCTTCTGCGCGGACCCCGATCCGGTTCATCCCGGTGTCTACTTTCAAGTGGTACAACGCGCGCGCTCCTACTTGTGCGGCGGCGCGACTGAGAGCCACGCCGAACTCACGCGTCGTCACCATTGGCAAGAGATCGTTCTCGAGGACGAGATGCGTCGAGGACGGCGGTGGTTCCTGCAGCAGATGCAATGTCGCTGTGACGCCGGCTTCTCTCAACTCCAGCGCTTCGGATATCGTGGCCACCGCCAGACGGTCTGCTCCGCCCGCCAGCGCCGCCCTGGCAACAGGCACCGCCCCGTGTCCGTAGGCGTCCGCCTTCACCACCGCCATGAAGAGCGTGCCGTTCCGTGTGAGGGCCTTCAGCGATCGAACGTTGTGGGCGATGGCCCCGAGGTCGATCTCGGCGTGAGCATATCGAGGGATCATACGCTACTCTTCGATGAGCAGGGAGCGAACGATATCGGACTTGCTCACGACGCCCACGAGACGCTCTCCCTCAAGCACCGGCAGACGGCTGACATCACGTTCCACGAGCAGCGTTGCCGCGTCCCCTACGGATGCATCTGCCTGTATCGTCACCGGATCCCGCGTCATGACGGAGCGTACGTCTGCGGCGACGGCCTTCTTGAGCTCGGACTCGAAACGCTGCGTCGCAGGCGGGTACATGATGAACCCGTCAAGCAGATGGATGTAGGTGGGGAACTCTATCCTGACGTCTTGCATGATGAGGTCGCCCTCCGTCACGACACCGACGATCCGATCGCCCTCGAGCACCGGCAGCGCCCCGATGTGGTGATCGACCATCAGCCTCGCTGCATCGGTCACCGACATATCCGGGCCGATCACAACGGGATCGGGCGACATGATGTCACGCACCTTCAACTCGGCCATCGTCGTCCTCCCTATCCTCGAGATATCACTCTTGACCCAGAATCTCACGAATCGCGTGCGGCAGGTGTGCCGGGATGTCTTCGGCAACCACACTAGTCTCAGTCAGATTCCTGGCCGCATGATCGCCTGCAAGGCCGTGGAGATGGGCCGCCACCGCCCCCGCTTCCAGAGGTTCGAGGCCCTGGGCCAGAAGCGTTCCGATCATCCCCGCGAGAACGTCGCCCGTGCCGGCAGTAGCCAGAGCGGGACCGCCGGAAAGCGTCACGACCTGGCGTCCTCGGCCACTCGTGACAGTGCGCGCACCCTTCAACACGCATGCGAAACGAGGGCCGCTCAGCTTCGCGCCAAACGAAAGCCTGTCCGACTGGATCTCGGCAGGGGTCGTGTCGAGGAGGCGCGCCAGTTCTCCCGGGTGCGGCGTGATCACCGTCGGTGCCGATCGCATCTCCAAAGCATTCGCGACATCGATCATCGCGTTCAGCCCGTCAGCGTCCACGACCATCGGCTTCTCTAGCTCGCTCACCAGGCTGCGAGAAACAAGGACCGCACCGTGGGCAATCGTCAGCCCCGGCCCCAAGACTACGGCGTCGGACTCGCGAGCCATGTCGACTATCTCGTGCGTTGCCTTCGAGGCCAGTGTGCGCGACGGGTTCTCGGCGAGTGAGACGACCACTGCCGAGGTGAGCTTGGTCTGCAGGATGGACGCTATCGACTCCGGAACCGCAAGCGTCACGAAGCCGGCTCCCGCGCGCTGCGCTCCCATCGCGGCCAGAGCGGCCGCCCCCGGATAAGCCCCCGACCCTGCCACAACGAGAACTCGCCCGCGCGCATTCTTGTGCACGTTCGGCGCGGGTCTCGGCAACAGCGCCGCGTAGTCCTCGTTCTGCCAGACTTCCGGATCTCCCGGTCCGCCCAACATCTCCCACGGGACACCGATGTCAGCGACGACGACTTCGCCCGCGTGTTCGGCGCCGGGGTAGAGAAGAACACCCACCTTCGGCGAGGAGAACGTCACCGTGACCTGGGCACGAACCACATGCTCACCGGTGCAGCCCGTATCCGTCTCGACCCCCGAAGGTATGTCGACGGATACGATTGTCGCGCCGGAATCGTTGATTGCCTCGATCCACGTGACGTACGGCTGTCGGACCGGTCCCGCGAAACCGATGCCGAAGAGAGCGTCCACTACCGCCGCGTACTCGGAAAGGTCGCCGGGCCCCATGCCCTCGTCACCGAGTACGGTGAACGGCACCCCTGCGTCAACAGCCTCTGCGGCTGCGTCGCCAGCGATTCCCGCCAACTCGCCGGGCTCGACGGGCGTGAACACACGGACTTGTCGATCCTGCCGATTGAGCTCGCCAGCCGCGACCCAGCCGTCACCGCCGTTGTTGCCCTTGCCGGCAACGATGGCGACGTCCCCGAAGGGCACGCGTCTACCGACTTCTTGCGCCACCGCCAAGCCGGCTCGACGCATGAGGTCGGCAAGCGTCATACCGAGTTCCGCTGTCGCACGCGCCTCGGCGCGACGCGCGGTCTCCTCGGTGAGTGCGTAGATCACGACCCCTCCTGCTCACGCGGACTTTCCCGGTCCGCGGCGTCTACTCCACAGTATCCCCGGAAGGCGTCGCCGTGTCGCCCGTCGCGCTCTCGACGCTTGCGGCGGCGTTCTCGCGTGGTTCGGCGTCACCCCCG
>JAOUET010000003.1 GCA_029858605.1 Coriobacteriia bacterium
CGTACCCCAGGTCATGTCGCCTCGAAGGAACGTCGAGGTCGACGGCGTGCCGCTCGTGCCGATGTCGGTAGCGGCGACCGCGGCGACGCTGACGGCTGCTCCGGCCGAGGTCTGCTTCAGGAAGTGGACCGCTCCTCCGGTCGTCGAGATGTCGGCAGCGAGGCCGCCGATCGACAGCGCCAGCGTGCCGCTCGTGATGTTGCTCGCGACGTGGTTGTGCGTCGGGAGATCGGTCGCCGCGATGGCTGCGACGCTGACCGCTGCTCCGGCCGCCGTCTGCTTGAGGTAGTGGACCGCTCCGCCCGTCGTGCTGATGTCAGCGGCGAGACCGCCGACGCTGAGCGCAAGGGTTCCGCTCGTGATGTTCGAGGCGACGTGATTGTGCGTCGGAAGATCGGTCGCGACCAGAGCCGCGACGCTGACCGCGCCGCCGGCGCTCGTCTGCTTCAGGACGTGACCGGCTCCTCCGGTCGTCGAGATGTCAGCGGCGAGACCGCCTCGAGCGAGCGCGACGGTCCCGGAGTTGATGTAGGACGCCGCGTGCGTCCCGATCGCGATCGTCAGAGCCGCACCGGCTCCGGCATCGGTCGACGCGAGGCCGGTTCCGATCGTCAGCACGCGCTCGGCCGAGAGGCTCGTCGAGGCCGTGAGGACGAGGTAGGAGAGGTTCGTCGGCGCTCCGCCTCCTCCGCCGCCGCCGGTGATCTCGATGCCGCCGGCGGTCGAACCGTCGCCGACGTACAGCGCCTGCGTGTCTGTCACCCAGATCGGTTCGCCTGCGGCCGGCGTGATCGCGGTCCGCTGAGCATCCGTACCTCGTCTGAACTGAAGCGGCATGGCCTAGATCGTACCGAAGTCGATCGGCAGTCTCGACGGCGACGTGATCGAGCCGAAGTCGAAGGTCACGTTCTCGAACGCCGCGGTAATCGAGCCGGCGTCGTAGCCGATCCCGGTAAAGCCGAACGGCATCGCTCGCCCGTCCTCGACCATGATCGCCAGGTACTGCGGAGCCTGGACGATCTCGTCCTCGCCGAGCGTCGACGGTATGCGACGCAGCGTCGGATTCACCGCTTCGGCTCCGACCAGTCGTATTGTACGACCGTGAAGCCGGGCAGTGTCGATGCGTCCTTCCAGCCGAGGTCGATCCACTCTCCTTTCGCGTTCATCGCCGCGAGGCGAACGCGACCAGATCCCTCCATGACGAGCATCGGCTCACCGGTCGGAACGATCATCGGATCGCGGCCTGAACTTGTCGAGCAGCAGCCGGACGGCATGAGCATGACCATAGCCGCCGCCGACGCGAGGCTGAGCCGGGCGATCTGCACGGTCAAGCAGCGCGACCATGAGCGCCACGAAGAACGGAACCAGAGCCGCGAGGATCTCGACCACGTCACGGCTCGACCTTCGGGCCGCCGGGCAGGCCGGTGACCTTGGCGTCCTTCGCGAAGAGCAGGCCGATACCAGCCGAGATCGCGGCGACGAGCGCGGCCATGTCCGGCTCGGTCGTCGGATCGCCGTCGATGGTCGCTTTCACGAAGCCGGCGACGGCGGTCACGATCGCAAGGATGCCGAGGGTAGTCGTTCTCCAGCTCTTATTCATGCCCGTTCTCCTGCCGCTGCTCGCGGCCGTTTCGGTGTCCGACATGGTACGCGAGCCGGTTGAGTTCGCTCTGTACCTGGCCGAGGCTGATCTCGAGCTGCCGGATGCGATGCTCGACGTGCTCGCGGTCCTTTCGGATCTCGGTCGCGAGGCTCTCGATCCGTCCCTCGAGCCGTGCCATGCGAGTCGAGACGGCCGCGATCGTGCCGCCGATCGTAAGCAGGACGCTCGCCAACTGAAGGACGATCGGCATCCAGTCGTTCACGTCGTACTACTCCCGGTCGCGATCTGTACCGCTGGCGTCCATTCGCCGTATCCGTCCGCGTTCTCTCGACGCAGACGCACGCTGCAATCCCGCGTGACAGTCAGGGCCGCGATGCTCAACGTCGCGGCGACGGCAGTGCCGGCAGCGGTGACGGCGCTTGTACCGCTCGACGGGCTGAGCAGCTCGTACTCGATGTGCGTCGTGATCGCCGAGTAGGCGCCGGGAGGTCCGTTCCTCCATGCAACGTCGACGCTGTCGAACGAGGTCGAGATCAGCGACACGTCATAGGACGGAAACGGCAGCGTATGGCACTTGAAGTACCGGATCGGCATCGCAGGAGTTTACCTTACGTCGCCTCGTCGATCCGCGTCTCGATTCGGCATCGCTGCCCGTGCTGATACGACAGCGTCAGCCATGCGGCTCCTCGCGGCTTTGGAGGCATGCCGCGCTCGATCGCCCAGCCTTCGCCGTCGAGGAACTCGCCCTTGTAGCCGGCGATGCGTACGTGCGTCTGCCGGTCCTCGCGGACCTTGCCTTGATCGGTGACACGCGCTCGAGCGATCGGCATCGTCCAGGCGTCATGCGTATGACCGCTCACGACGAGGTCGGCGTCGGGCAGGTAGAGACCCATGCGCGCGGTCTGGATGACGCCGCGAGTCACCGGGCCGCCGCCGCCGTAGCCATGGTGGTAGTAGATGCGGAACGTCGACGACTTCTTCGGGTCTCGCTCGTTGTGGAACCGGACGAGAATCCAGCCTGCGTACGTGCCTCGATGCAGGAGCGGAGCGCGGCCGGCGGTCTTGAGCGACCGGACGAGCCGATCGGTGAGGTCGATCTCGTGCCGCTTGCCGACGCTCGTCTCGTGGTTGCCCGGCGACATCATCACCCAGCGATCGGCGAACGGCGCGTACCGCTCGGCCGCGACATCGACGAGCCGATCGAGGTAGTGGCCTTCCCAATACTCGGGCCGCAGGTCGCTTCGGTCAGGTCCGCGTCGCGGATCGAACTTGCCCTGCATGGCGTCGAACAGGTCGCCGAAGTCGAGGATGTACGCGTCGCTCTCGACGGCCTCGCGGAGATGCCGTTCCTCCATCGAGCGGTCGGCGTGCGTGCTGTCGTGATGCGCATCCGACCGCATCAGGAACCGCAGCTCGTCGCCTGGTGCGACCTTGGCGCGAACGATCAGGACGGAGGCATCGGCACGCTCGACGGTGACGCTTGGCACGCGGTCGCTCCCTGACCCTCGGAGCCGATCGTCCATAGATCGACTTCGACCCTCGGTCGATCTCGATCGTATCCGATGACGGCCGGCCAGTGGACGAACGTGCGGTCGTCGACCTTGAGCGCCTCGGCGATGCCGTCGAACGCGTGCTTCATCGAGGCGAGCAGGTTGTCGGCGTCGCGTCGTCGGCGGTCACGGAAGAACCATCGGCATCGGACGCCGAAGTTCTGGTCAGTCGTAAGCTGCTGGTTTGGCATTGTCCCGAGCGATACGCCGGGCATTTCGAGAACCTCAACGGTCTCGAAGAACGCGACAGCGTGCTGACGCTTTGCGGCCTTCGAGCGAACCGCCCAGTGCGAACGGGCGTTCGGCGAGAGGCAGCGGTCCGGGAGCGGAAGCGAGACCGTCACCATGTGAAGAGGCTCGCGTCCTTTGCGAAGGCGCTGATCCTTGCTCGTGCTATCTCAACGTACTCGGCTTCGCGTTCAATGCCGATGAACCGAAAGCCTTCAACGACTGCCGCCTTTCCGGTCGAGCCGCTGCCGCAGAACGGATCGAGGATCAGTCCTCCCGGCGGCGTGACGAGGCGGCAGAGGTAGCGCATCAACTCGGTAGGCTTGACGGTCGGATGCGTGTTACGAGCCATCTTCGTAAAGCGGTCGCTTACGGGATCGCCGTCCGCGTCATTTCCGTTATTCATCTTGACTCGAACGACAGGGCGCGCCTCTAACCCTTCATCCCGATCTGCCTTGCTCGCCTTCGCGCAGTAGAAGAAGCGAGCGGCGGAACCAGTGAGCGACTCCACCTCATCGCTGCCGTCGTGGATAAGGTTTGCAGGCCAGCGGCCTTGAAGGGCAGAATCGTCCATGCTGCCACTTGTCGGCGAGCCGATGCACCAACCTTTCGAGGGGTCTGCCTTTCGCCTGGTGTCGTCTGCGTCGCGGTCGTAGCCAACTCTGCACCCATCCACGTTGATCCCGCCCGTGCCGTGCTTGACCACGTTCTCCGCGACAGTGCCGATGAGCGACTTGCGAGCGACAATGATCGGCTCCCACGCTGGCTTCAACGCAGTTCCCCAGCCGGACCACTGACGAGCCGCTTCAGTGGCGGGAACGGTAAGTAGTCCGCTGCTGCGGTCTTGGAACCACTCGGGATCGGCAATGGCTCCGCTGTTCGGCCTGTAGTTGCGGTTTGGCCCAATCACTTCTCGCTCTGCTCCCGCCGCCTTGTCTATCGCCTTGCTAACATCGTGCGACTTCGGGAAGCCGCTGCCGTAGACCCACATAACGCAATCGCGGATCTCCCAGCCTGAATCCTCGATGGCACACGCGAGCCGGTGATAGGTCCGCGTGCCGCCGAACGCGAGCAAGTGCGATCCCGGCTTCGCGACTCGCAAAGCCTCCATCCAGAACTCGACGCCGGGAACGCCGTGATCCCAGCCCTTGCCCATGAAAGAGAGACCGTACGGCGGATCGGTGACGATCGCGTCCACGCTCTCGGCATCCATCGAGGCCATGACCTCGCGACAGTCTCCAAGCCTGACCTCTGCCGCTCGCTTCACCATGTGAAGAGGCTCGCGTCCTCGGAGTCGTCGGCGTCAGGCTCGACCGGCGGTCGCTGGTGCTTCCGCTCCTCGCTCACGACGGCATCGCAGGCGCAAGCGACTATCGCCTCGACGGTATTCGGGCCGTCGCCGCCGACCTCGGCTTCGGCTCCTGCATGACAGACGGTGGCGGTCCCGATCCGCAGGATGCGAACCTCGCCGTGCCGGACGAGGATCGCGTCGAGCACCTGGAGCGCTACGGCGAGCTCGCCGCCGGTCTCGGGCCTCAGATCGAGCATCCGTGCCGCGGCTGCGGCTCGGCGGTCCTGAGGCTCGTCCGGCTGTCTCAACATGGCGGTTCGGTTCGGCCGGTCACGTCGCGTAACGGTAGCACTTTCGCGAGTTTGCAGAAGAACTGCGACGCGTCGAGGACCGGCTCGACCGCCCGGAAGATCCACTCGGAGCCGTCCGTCAGGAAGATCGAGGCGGAGCCGCTCTCGGCGGTCTCGACGAGGACGACCTCGTCCCAGTCGTACGCGAGAGCGCCCCTGGCATCGCCGGCGAGCCAGCACGGGAACTCCTCGCGGTCGCGGCTCATATCGAGATCCCGAACTGACGCTGGTAGACGCGGACGCAGAGCGCGCCGATGTCCTGATCGAGCACGGCTCCGGGAATCCACCTAGCCGGCGGATGACCGCGGTCCGTTCGGAACGGGAACCGGTCGTCGTTGTTGATCTCCTCGGGCGTGATCCAGCCGACGAGCCGGACGAACCTCCGCTCGGGCGACACGACCGCGAGGACGTGGTCGGCGGTCGCCTGCGGCTGTCGGATGATGAGATGCCCGTTCGCATGCGTCGTCGTCCTGACCTCGACGCCGCAGACATCCGGCTCGGTCGGATCGTCCTTGAACATCTCGACCATCGGATCGACTCCGAGCAACTGGCAGAGCGCGGCCTCGCCCCAGGCTCCGATCTCGTCTGGATCGTCGACGACTTTCCACGCTCGCCGCTCCTTGCGTTCGATCGCTCTTGCCCGTTGCCAGGCCGGCTTCTGCATGGCGGCGTCGCGCCACTTTCCGACGATCTCGATCGGTTCGCGCATCATTCCTCGGGATCTCCAAGGAGCGCCTGCGACCGCTCGAGCGCCTGGAACGCTCCGGTCTTCTCGGCGTGCAGGGCGACGAGCTCGTCGGCTGCGGTCCGCATCGTCCGGGCGTGCGCTCGCATGGCCGGGCAGGTCTCGTCGATCCGGTCAGCGCCTGCCCGTAGCAGGACGGCGAGTACGCCGATCGGCTCGCCGCGTCGCCAGATGTCGGACGCGTCCGCAGGCGAGACCTTCGAGGATCTCGGCGACGGGTTCAAACCATTCCTCCTCGTCGAAGTCGATCGGCAGCATCGCGACACCTCCGAGAGCGAAGGTATCCGGTCACTTGGCGGCCTCCTCAACGAGGTCTCTTAGCCGCTCGATCTCAGCTTGAGCGCCTCTAAGCACTCTTACCGCGGCGTTGCGTTCCCTCGTGAGCCGCTCGATCTCGTCGGCGGCGTCGGTGCAGACGTTCGGCACGATCGGCCCGGCCATCGCTCGCAGGCGGTCGACGATGTCGGTCATGGCTGGATCCCTTGAAGGTTGCGCCTGAGTTCTGAAACGTTCTTCAGGTGCTTCGGCTGAATCCTCCATTCGGGCCGGTTTGATTCCGGCTCGAATCGTTCGCAGTCTGATCCATGGCGCCAGCCGACGATCCAGATATCGCGATATTGCACGAGGAGTTCATCGTTCGATGACTGCTCGCTCCCGTACTCCATCGGCTTTACCGGAGTTGTCAGGACGTATGGACGGCCAAGGATCTTCCGGTCCCGATCCTTCATGGCGATGCGAAGCCGAGGATCGGCCCTGCTGCAAAACTTGACCTCGATCGGTCCGACATCGGCCTCATCGAGCGGATCGCCAAACAGGACAGACCGCGGAGCTCCGAACCAGACCGCTACCGCAGCCTCGCCGAGCTTGCCTTTCATTCTGTCCCAGTAGTTCTCGCTTCGTCCGTCGAGCGGTTGTGCGCCGCACATGACGCGATCGAGATGCTCGGCAGCCGCTCGAACGGCGCTGAGCCATTGATCGTCGAGCGTGATCTTGCAGTGACCGGACGGCCATGACTGCATCGATTCGGCTCGCGGCCCGAGCGAAACCGAAGCCTCTGGCTTGTCTTGATTGTTCTTTACGAACATCCATCCACTCAGGTTCATGCGTCGACTCCGTTACAGGCTGTTGAAGAGATCCCGAAACTCGATCCGCCCCAGAGCGATCAGATCCTCGATGTCGTCGCTGTTCAGATGCGAGAGGCTCGTGGAGACCGCGTAGTAATCGCCACGATGCTGATCGGTTCCCGCCTCAACGACGCCGATCGCTTCGAGTTCTCTAAGCGCCCTGCGTGCGACCTGCATCGTGCAGCCTGCATGTCCGGCAAACCAAGACAGCGTTGCGGAGTCGCATGAGTACGCGTAGAAGTGCAGTCGATCGTCAATGACCTGGCAGGCCACGGACCTCGCGCGCAACCGATCCCAAAGCACCTGGGCAGCAAAACTGACATTGCGCCACCGCTGGTTTTGCGAGATCTGCTCAAGGATGTGTGCCAGTCTTTCAGGTTCCATCGGGAGCCTCCGTTGCGTCGTGCCGCTCAATCTGGTCACGCATGCCGACCGCGTCTGCTTCGGCGAGGCGCTTCCGCATCGAGGCGAACTCGCCGTACATGGTCGGCAGGTGCGAGTCGTCGTCGAGCATGTGGAACGCGATGTCCGTCGCGAGGTAGTCGAACCGGTACGCCTCGCGGTTGTAGGCCGCGATCAGCCTGCGGACGGTCTCGCGATCGAACTGCATCGTGCCGCCGGCGAGTTCGGCCTGCACGCTGGCGACGAACGCGCGCTCGCGCTTGGTCGGACTGGTGTCGCTCATGCAGCACCTCGCGCGAGGATCTCGGCCCGTACCTCGGCCGGCTGCATCGCCGCCCAGATCATGCCCAGCCGGAACGCGCCCCAGGCACGCGGATCGTCCGGCAGGTTCTCGACGACGACTGCGACCATCGACCGCGACAGGTACTCGCGAGCGGCCGGCAGCCGCTCGAGGTTGCCGAGAACCCAGGCGAGCATCCGCTCGCGGTCCTGCTCGGCCTCGATCCGCATCCGCTCGAACGCTGCGGCCCGTTCGGCCGCTCGCTCGTCCGGCGTCTTCGCGGCACGCTCACCGGCCGAGGAGTTGCCGCGCTTGATCTCGTGGAACTCGTTCCAGAACCACGACATCTCCGGCACGTGCGACGCACGCCGGAGCTTCACGCGGTTGATCGCCTCGGCGAGCCATTCCTGGTTGAGGTTGCGGAACGTGTCGCGGAAGAGGTCGATCCAGTCGACCGAGAGTCCGGCGCTCGGCCAGAGTCCGAGGATGCGCTCGATGTTGCGACCGATCGTGAGCGGTTCAGACATCGGTCACCTCCTCGGGCAGCATGTCGCGGAGTTCGGTGATCTGCTCGGCGCGTTCTCCGGCGATGCGCTCGAGCTCCGCGACGCGTTGACGGAGCGCGAGGATCGTCTCGACCGCCTCGCAGGCGATCGGCAGGTTCAGGCTCACGTCCTGCCGGAGCAGCCGGCAGCAGATGTCGGCGCGATCGAGGCGGCTCAACCGGAACTCGCGCTGGAGCATGTCGATCCGGCGTCGCGTGTCGTTCCAGGTATCAGGCATTCGCGACCGCCTTTCGCATCGGTCCGAGGATCATCTCGAGCCGGATCTTGATCTCGTCGACCTCCTGCCGTGCGGTCTCGATCGCGGCCTGGAGCCGCGCGTTCTCGGCGTCGCTGGCCTGGACGATCGTGCGATAGGCGACGATCTGATCGCGAAGCGCGAGGATCGTGTCGACCGCCTCCATGCAGTCGAGGTCGACCGCTCGCGTGTAGTGATCGACGCGATCGAGCAGTCGGTGCGTGATGTCATTCGCCGGCACGCCGAGAGCGGCGAGTTCGGCCCGTAGTTGCGTTGCGCGTTCATCCGGTGTCATCGGTCATCTCCTGTCATTCCAGGTCGGTACATCCGAGCGCCGCTCGCCGTTCGAGCGACGCCATCGGCGTCGATCCAGCATCCGAGCGGCAGTGTGCGCTCGGCGTTTCGTTTCGTCAACTCGGGACCGCTCGAGCGGCGGTCCGCGTAGGCCTGACCTCGTGCCATCCATCGCCGCAGTCCGGCCCGTACGTTTCGCCAGCGGCCGGACGGCGACTCGGCCGCGAGCCATGCGTGCGCCCTGGCGAGCTCGGCGTCGACATCGACCGCCGGATACGCCGCCGCCCAGGCTCGCCGGTCGGCGTCGGTGACGCCTGCGAATCCGGTCTCGGGATGCCACTCGATCGGAGAGGTTCGCGAGGCTTTCGGCTCGTTGGCGGTCCCGGTCGATGGCGTTTCGACATCGACAGGGACAAGACTGGAACCGCTAGGTTCCAGTCCTTGGTTTTCTGTCTTGGTCTTACTCTTACTCTTACTCTTGGCATTGCAGTCGGAATGCGGTCGCATTGCATCCGCATCCGCCTGCTCGTCTGGATGCCATCGGGCGGAGGCTGCCCGGCGAGCCGACGCCGACCGCCGCTCGCGGATCTCCGCCAGCGTCTCGCCCGGCCACGAGAACCGGATCGTGCCGGACCGGCGATTCGCTGTAGCCCAGCCAGAGGCGATTAGAGCGTCCGTCGTGCCTGGAGGTACGCCGGTAGCCTCGTCGACCGCGGACGCGTCTAAAGCCGTCTGCGGCCCGTAGGATTGAACCCAGCACCAGATCGCCAGCACGCGACCGGCTCCCTCGAACCGTCCTACTTGCAGAGTCCGGCAGAATGCCACAAAGCGAGGCTTCCGGAACAGGTCGACATCCACGGGAATCCATCGTTCCATCGGTCATCTCCGATCATCCGGTCGAAGAACCGGCCCGGCCGCCGCCAAGGAGAGCGACGACCGGGCCGGCGTGAGAGGAGTCAGCGGATCGCGAGGCGCTTGCCTCGCTCTCCCAGTCTGGCGAACGGTAACGCCTGCCCGGCCTCGATGGCAAGCCGGATGCGTTCCTTATCCGGCTCCGTCCGCGTGACGGTCTTCGTCCAGTCGGCCGGAACCTCGCCATCGAGCAGCAGCGGAGCCTTCCCGCCGTTGCCGACGACGCTCACCGCGTACCGGTCCGTCTCGAGCTTCTTCATGCCTCGAGCGTCCAGAGCGGCGAGCAGCCTCGCCGCGAGCCAGTCCGCCGACGCCTCGTCGACCTGGGCGCGACGGGCGAGGCGCTCGGCCTCGGCACGCCGGATATCCGCCCGAGCGCGGATCGACGTGATGAGCGCGGCGTAGTTGTCGACCTTGCCGGTCAGGTTCGCGTCGATCTCGGCGAACCACGCGTCGACGATCTCGGACACCTTCGGATCGGTAACGTCGCCGCCGACCTCGGCGAGCAGGTCGTCGAGCGCCTGCATGTCATCGGTGATCTGTAGCAGCCTCATCGGTTCACCTCGTTTCGGTTTGACCAGGCCGTGCCTGGGTTCTCGTCAATGTGCGTGTATTGCGTCTCGCGCTTCGGCTCGTTGATGAACGCCTCGACCTGCGACGGGCGGAACCGCCAGACGCGAGGACCGATCGCGACCGGAGAGAGCCGGCCCTGCTTGATCCAGCGGTAGACGGTGTCGCGGCTGATGCCGAACCTCGCGGCGAACTGCTCGGGCGAGATCGACGGCGAGTCATCAGAAGGGGATCTCGACATCGTCGTCCTCCTTCGCGACCGGCTTCGCATGCGACTTCGCGCCGCGGATGTCGAGCAACTCGATCCCGCGGCCGCTCTCCTTCACCAGCACGTCGGCCTCAACGCCGACGAGCTCGAGCGCCCGTCCGCCGTGCGTCGCGGAGAACGTCGAGAATCGCTCGCCGCCGGTCGTGAACACCGAGTAGAGACGCCACGGGCCTTTCGCCGACTGGCCGTCCTTCGTCTCGACTTTCTCGACGGTCACGCGTTCCCAGCCGTCGTCGAGCGTGACCGGCTCGACCGGCTTCGCCGCCGGCTTCGCCTGCGGCTTCGGAGCCGTCGCCGCGTGAGCCTGCGGCATCGAGACCTGCCGCTGCGGCTTCGGCTCGTTCGTCGCGTTCCCGTCGTCGTCCTCGTCGCCGACCACGCCGAGAGCGGCCGACAGGCTGTACCGCCTGGCGTACGTCATCGCCGAGCCTGTCGCCTGAGGCTTCGCGAGGTCGACGCGGACTGGCACGGGCGCGAGCCGGATCGTCTCGCCGCTTGCGTCGCGGATGACGGTCCAGCACATCAGGTTCCCGTCCGGCATCGGCTCGAAGTCGCTCGCGAGCGCGAGGCCGAACCGGGCGAGGTGCGGTCGGCACGTTTCGAGGAACGAGCCGAGGCTCGCGTACTTGAACCGGCCGAACGCGGTGTTGACCTTGTCGAGCGCCGGCGACGGCATCTCGGCAAGTGCCGCGGCGAACGCCGCCGCGATCGTCTCTGTCTTCTTCTCAGGCTTCATCGACGACCTCCTCGATCTTGCCGTCCCGGATCAGGTTGGCGAGCTCGTCGAGCTCCGCGACCCTCCGCTCGATGTTGAGGGCGATGTCGTATCGCTTCTCCTCGGCGGCCATCTTGCGGACTTGGTTCAACTCGAACGCGGCGCACTCAAGCGCAAAGCAGAACATTCCGACTCGTTCAGGTGTCATCGGTCATCTCCATGGCCGGTCTTGATGGTTCCGTCCCGCTTGCCGGCCTCGATCACGAACGGGAGGAAGACGCCGGGGATCACGATGATCCCGGCGAGGATGCAGCACGCAAGGTCAAGCCACGACATCGACGGTCCCTCCGATGCGAGCGGTCCGCTTGGCCATCGCGAGATCGTTTCGCAGGCTGTCGAGGTCGACCCTGAACTGATCGAGCTGCTCGGCGAGCCGATCGCGTCCGGCCACGCGTGCCTGTTCGGCCTGCTGCCCGAGGTTGTAGATCGCGTAGTGAAGCGCGGCAGATTGTCGGTTTGTCATCGGTCATCTCCTACGGTGCGAGCCTGCGACGTTCGCAGGCGAAGCGGCCCGGTCGCGTTTCCGCGGCCGAGCCGTGAGCGGTCAGCCGTACTTCAGCGACCAGCCGAGCTCCTTGAAGAGCGGCCGAGCATCGTCCGAGATGACGAGCACGTCGTTCCCGCGGCTCCGGCGAATCGACGCAAGCCCGTGCTTGACGAGGATGCGAGCCTGCATCAGGACCGCGCCCGAGATCATGTCAACTTGGTTGACCTCGTTGCGAGTGTCGATGTCGCGCATCGACTTGGCCACGGCGTGAATCGCGTTCTTGAGTTCGCTGTCCATCGGTCATCTCCTGCTTCGCCGCGAACCCCGCGGCGGTCAGCTCATCAGGCCGACAGGTGGAGGATACAGCCTCCTTCGGCCCTGTCAACCCCTACGCCGCACTAAATCGGCCTAGATTCTGACAGGTCCGGATAACCAGCCTTCTAGAACGTCGTAGGACGCGTCCGAGCCGGGCCGGACCGGACAGGCTCCCGGCTGCTACCAACGTGTCCCAGCGGAAGTAAACCGGCCCCGCGCCTAGAGGACGCGAGGCCGGGAGATGACTGCTGCCTGAGGCAGCACCGGAGGGGATGAGGCTCCGGGATGGATGGTCGGCGCAAGCGCCGGTCGGCTCGGGAATCCTACCGGCTCGGCATCACGAGATCAACGCATCCGCGACGGTGACGTTCGTCCCGGTTCCGCTCGGCAGGAAGATCCCGCTCTCGTACAGGCCGAACATGCGGTCGAGCTCGAGGTTCATCTCGCCGACCGTGTTGTTCGAGATCGCGACCGTCGCGAGATCGCCGCGACGGCTATCCGTCGAGCCTGCCACGATCGCGACACCAGGACCGCCGGCCGCGAGTCGCTGCATCTCGCAGACCGTTACCTCGTCGATGAGGATCGAGCCGGTCGCGGTGAGCGCCGTCGTCAACTCGATGACGAGGTCGGTCTCGTCTGGAATGTTGACCGGCGAGACGACCGCGAAGCCGTGCCTGACGTAGGACGTTGTCAGGCTACCCCAGGCGACCGAGACCGTCATCGAGCCGAGCACCGTATCGGTCTGATCGCGGAACGAGATTCGCAGCGTGCCGGCAACCGCGGTCCCTTCCTGCCGAAGCCACGCCGAGAGCAGGTAGAGCGTGTCGCCCTTGAGCTTGCCGTAGGTTCCGCTCCCGTAGTTCATCCGCTGTCGGACCTTCGTCAGCGTCGAGCCGTCGCCGATGAACTTCAACGCGTACGATCCGCGCTGGGCGGTCGTGCTGCTCGCCACGTGAGTCGTCGCCGTGCCGGTCACGAGTTCCCAGCTCACCGGCACGTCGGACGCGAATACCTCGAAGTCGCTGTTCGTGAGCAGGTTCAGGCCGGGCGAGCCTCCGGCGTCCTGATCGCCGCAGGTCGCGGTCATCCGCATTGCGGTCCCGCTGCCGGCTCGCCATCGCCGATCGAGGTTCGGGAACGAACGGTCGCCAGTCACGGTCCAGACCTCGGAGCCGCTGGCGACGCCGGCGGTCTTCGTGTCCTCGGCGCATGAGAACGTCAGCGTCTCGGCCCGGAGGTACGGCTGGCCTGCGACCTTCGTCGCGAATACCACGTTGTTCTTGATGATCTTTGGAGCCTCGTCCGAGACGATGACGACCGCGTTCCCGGTGTTCGCCGCGTTGTACGAGGTCGCTCCGATCGTGAAGGACGACACCGCAACCTTCTCGCCGTCTCGGTTCATCTGAAACGCGAGCTCGCGCATCGCCTCGGGTACGGTCTTGGTCGGGAGCTTCGTGTCGGCGTCGACCATCTCGATGAGCGTCCGCTCGGCTGCGGCCTTGATGCCGACCAGCGTCCCGAGGCTGGCGTCGGCGACGATGTCCTCGTTGGCGACGGCCTGCACGAGATCGGTCGCCATCGGAAGCGTTCCGGTCGTCGAGGCGAACACCGAGTAGATCGTGCGGACGCCGCTGGTCGCGGTCGCCGAGGTCGGCGCGATCGCCTGCTGATGCGTCCGGATCGTCTTCGCCAGGCCGAAGAGCTTCCCGAGACGCGTGAAGAGACCGCCGGTTCCCGTGAGCGTGACTGCCATGCGACTAGCCTACCAATGTCCTTTCGGGCATCGCTCGGAAGCGATGCGCCACTTGGCCGAGAGGAAGCAGCCGCAGCCGCCTTTCGCGAGGTCGCAGCGGCTCGGCCGCTCGAGGTAGCAGCCGGACGGGCAAGCCTCGCAGATCGCGATGCGTCGAGCGACTTCCGCCGGCTCGGCCGGCTCGACTCTCGCGACCGCCTTCGCGATGCCGATCGCGCCGCCGACCGCTCGCAGCATCAGGCCGGGCCGATCGCTCATGTGACATGCACCGTCCCAGGCGACCATATGAGCGTCTCGTTCGCGGCTTGGTACGTCTGCACGTTGAACGGCAGGTAGTCGCCGACGCGTGACCGGTAGTCGATTCGGCCATCGGCGCAATATGCGACCTGCGGACCCAAGTACAGCACGCCGCTCGCGTCCGGCGTGCCGACTCGACTCACGCCGCCAGTTCCGCTCCCTGGATCGTTGTGGCAGTAGTCGTAGCCGCTCGACGCGTAGCAGCCGTCACGAATGATCCCGAGGAACCGGATCGGCAGCACGACGTACCAACGTCCCGCGGTCGGACCTTGCGACGCGGTGTCGGCTCCGAACTCGACGATCGGCACGAACTGCACGTCGCAGACGCCTCCGCTCGCCGTGAGTTCGCCGATTCCCGAAAGGCACTGATACGCACCGCAGAAGTCCGGCGCTACCTGCTGGCAGGTGTAGAACTGTCCTGAGCCGGGCGGATCTTGCCATTGACACGCACACGGGCAGTTATAGAAGCCTGTCCCGAGGTTCGCCACGGCTTCGAGTTCGATCCCACACTCGCCGCACGGCGCGAACGGATTCGGATCTGTCCTCGTGATCCGACCTCGGCCGACCTGGCCGGAATCGATCGTCGTCTGCCCGTAGCACGGACAGATGAAGTTCGGCACGTCAGGCAGGCACTCGCACGGGTTGAACAGGATCTGGAACGATCCGCTCCAGTAGATGCCGAACTCGGTCACGCCCGGCTCGCAGCAAGGCGAGCCGCACGGGTTCGCGCCGCAGCAGCACGCCATCGCCGCGACGATGGCAGACATCAGGCCGGCACTCCGTGAAACGTGACGGTGACGCCGGCCGCGTCTGCCTTGCCGCGAATCACGTCGCCCTCGTACATCGGGAACCGCGTCGAGTCGATGAGCGTCCCGTTCGGCGCGATCGCCACGTCGTAGAGGATCGCGTTATCCGTGCCGCTTGCCCTGCCCTGCGTGCAGTGATGCAGCCGGACGCGTCGCGTAGCCGCGGTCGTGTTCGCGATGTAGATCGCGTGCATGACCTGCCGCGAGCCGCTCGGCACGACGTAGAGCCGCTCGTCGTTCGTCGTGAGCGCAAGACTGAGCGCCATCAGATGCCTCCGTTCAAGAGCGTTCCGAACGTGCCAGGCGTCGGACCGATGCACTCCGGCCCGAGCGGCGACGGCGCCTCGAAGGTCCAGACGACATCACCTCGCGGATCGCTCGACAGTACGCCGACGACCGGACCTTTCACCGGACCGAGGATGCGAAGCCGCGACGGTGGATCGTCGAACTCGAGCGGCTGGTCGTGGTTCCCGCTCAACTCGTAGACGTTGAACGCGACGCCGATCGGCTGCGTCGGGTTCGGCGACAGGAAGCCGCTCGCGTTGATGTATTGCGGCGCGACCTCGTATCGGTACATGCCCGGCACGATCTCGCTCGTGCCGGTGATCGCGAGCAGCGACGCAGCACCGATCGCCGCCGACCGGCCGGAGAAGCAGAACAGCGGCGTACCGTCCTTCGCCATCATTCGGAAGAGGATCACGGTCTCGCCGACCGCGGCAGTTCCGCCGAGCTGGATCGCACGTCCTGCCGGCGAGTCGCCGAACTTGGTCGCCTGCTTTCCTCTCTCGGCGATCTCGATCCGCTTACGTTTCGCTCCCTGTCCGACCTGCACCTGCTTCCAGTTCCAGATCCTGTAGGTGACGTTGCCCGTACCAGGCTCGAACATCTGGTCGCCAAGATCCTCGGTCAGCCGCGCGACGATCGGCCTCGGGATCTCGATGCGTTGCCGCTTCCCGTAGTCGCCGAAGCGGCCGACCATCGCGTCCGCGGCGTCGAGAGTCGCGTTCGCCTCGTCGAAGCCGAACCGGCCGACGCCTCCGCTCGTGAACCGTACGCTCATGGGCTGAAGATCTGGAACGAGACGAACGCCTGCGTATTCGTGCCGCTCGTGATCGCCTGGGCGTAGATGTTCGTCGTCGCCGCTCGAGCGATGCACGATTCGCCGGCGTTCAGCCGGAAGAGCGATATGAGCTGCGTCATGCCGGGCGGCGCCTGCGACGTATAGCCGGTCACGCCGATCTCGATCGGAATCGCGGTCGACAGGTTCTGGAAGTACGCGATGCCGTTCGCGGATACGTCGGTGTTCAGGTCGAGCGCCTCGGGCGTCGAGCCGATGACCTGGTTCCCGCCGGCCGAAGCCTCGCTCGCGAGATCGGCCTGGAGGGTGCTTGGCGCGAAGTAGAACTGAAAAGCGCCCTTCGCGATCTGGAGTCGATGCGTGATTGAGATCTCGTTCGCCATGTCAGGTCACCTTCAAGAAGAGCGTATCGATGTTGCGTAACTCGGTCAGGTCTGGGAACGGCTGGACGAACCGGACATCCTCGGCGGATGACATGCCGGGCGATCCCGGTCGCGGCCCGAGCAGCGCCTCGCCGTTCATGTCGCGCATCGGAACCTGCCGCATGTGGAAGAACTGGTCGTAGACGAACTTGTGCGCATACTGGAACTTCCGTTCCCCGATGCGGTTGACGGCCGCACCGCAGTAGAGCACGCTGCCCGGCTCGCAGTCGAGGAAGTCAGTCTCGTTCCGCTTCCAGACGAACGCGAGCAGGTTCCGCGGCTTGAACCTGCCGTCGCGGACGAGCGTGATGTTGACCTCGAACTGCCGGAGGATCATCGATACCGGGTGTCCTCCGGCGTCGATATGGGTTCCTCCGATGTTGAGCTGATCCGGGATTCCGCGAGCGTGCCGGCCGCCCGTAGCGCACTGCGCGATTATGGTCGCCCTGTCGAATGCGCGCCACGTGTCGACGTGCGACGCCGAGAGCGACGCGTTGACCTCGATGTATCCGTGAACGGCCGCATCGGTCGGCTCGTCCGGCGCCGGCGGCGGCGGTTGAACGATCGTTCCGCCTCCGGTGACCTCCTGATATTCCCAGGTCACCGACCATAGGTCGTTCTGCCCGTCGACGCGTGCGATGCTCCAGTCGGTCGCTCCGAGGCTCGTCGTGCCTGGGAACGGCTCGCCGAAGTACGGCAGACCGTACGCGCCGAAGAGTTGCGAGATCTCGTTCGGCGTCGTGAGCGGCGTCGCGGAATCCCAGACATGGAACGTACGCGTCGCCTTGAGTTTGCCCTGCGTCCTCGAGACGCTTCGGCTGCCGAGCTGTTCTACGACGTTGACGCTCACGTGATGACCGTCCCTTGGTTCCTGAGTATCTGGAGGATCTCGCGCGCGGTGAGGACGAGGTTCGCCTGGTATCCGGCCTGCTGCATCGCCGCAGTCTGCAAGCCGCGGAGGATGTTGTTCTGCGCGAAGTTGAACATGCCTCCGATGCTGGTCGTCACGGAGTTCGCGAGACCGATCCCGGCCGCGCTCGGAGCCTGCATCGCCGCCTTCCGTCGCGCTTCCTCCTCGGCCAGCCTCGCGGCCTCGTCGGCCTGCTTCGCCCGTATCGCCTCGACATCCTGCCTCGCCTTCTCGATGAGCAGAGCTTCCCTCGCGAGATACAGGTTGCGGCTCGTCTTCGCGTCGATCTGGTCGGCCATCTCGAGCATCTCGCTGCGCAGTTGTCGCTTCTCGTATTCGAGTTGCAACTCGCGCTTCCGGATCGGGTCCATCTCCTTCTCTATGGCCAGCATGTCGCGCAGGTTGCGCACCTCAAGCGACGCCGCTTCGGTACGGTCGTCGACCTGCTGCTTCATGGCGCGGAACCGCTCCTCTTCCGCCTTGACCGCTTCGAGCACCGCATCGCGATATCCGAGCGCCTGGCCGGTCAGGACGCCGGCGAGACCGATGATCTTCAGATATGGCGTCGGAAGCATCGCCATCGCCGTACTGACGCTCGTCACGGCGTTCGCCGTCGTCGAGTAGTCGCCCTGCGTCGCGACTGCGACCGCCGAAAGACTTCTCGCGAACTTATTCAGTACGGCCGGATCGGTCGCGGCCGCGAACGCTCGCGACAGGCCGGACCGCTGTACGGTCTGGGTCATCCTGTCCGTCGACCGCGCGACGCTCGATTCGGCCTGGCGTAGGTTGGCCTCCAGTTGCGCCAGATCCGCCGAGATGAGGACCGAGATGAATGCCGCGTCAGTCATTGAGTAGCCGCCTCATCTCGCGATCGACGGCCGCGCGACCGCCTTCGGAGTTCTCGCCACGCAGCATATCGCACACGGCGTCGCAGACCTCCGCGAACATGTCGACCGGCATTCCCAGCGGATCGCCGAAGCCGGGCGCGTGCTTCGCGACGAACGCCGCGCTTCCGATGTAGTCCGGCCGAGTCAGGTCGTCGAACTCGCCGGACCTTTGCCGTTTCCCGGTTGCGGTTCCTCGCTCATCTCGTAGCCGACCAGCCGTTGCGCCGTGCGGATGATCTCGGCCGGCGTCATCGAGCCGAGCGCGACCTCGACATCGGTCCCGGCATTCTTGCCGGCTCGCCTGATGATCTCGGCCGCGAACTCAAGTCGCATCGTCGCCAGCAGGAGCACTATCGCGGTCCCGCGTCGAGTCGAATGCTCGCGAAGCGCCGCGAGCCGCTGCTCGGGCATGGCCTGCGACGTGTCCAGATCCTCGAGCACGGAGCGCCGTTCCGCGTGCCATGCCTGCTCCGTCAGGTCGATCATGTCGCGGATCGTCAGGAGTCGCAGGCAGACGCCGCCTCCGATGTCTACGGTCTTCACTTCGTGAGCCTCCCTCGGTTCTCGACGTGCATCTCGGCGACCGAGCCGAACGCATGCACGCGTCGCCGTAGCCTAACGTCGACAAGTTGTCGCGTCCTGTTCCGCCAGCCGACGACATGCCGAACGCGCTCGAGCGCCTCGGACTCGCTGA
This sequence comes from Coriobacteriia bacterium, assembly GCA_029858605.1. GTDB lineage: Bacteria > Actinomycetota > Coriobacteriia > Anaerosomatales > JAENZW01 > JAENZW01. The sequence continues at coordinate 18,843 of JAOUET010000003.1, forward strand.
GATGCGGCGAGATTCCAAGTCGAGATCGCGTGCCGTCGCTGAACACGACCTCCGCGATCCAGTCGTCTGGCGTGAGTACCGTCGTCGGCCAGAGCCTCAAGTCTCGTCCCAAGTCTCGGTCGGAACCGCGCCGCCTGCTAGCGCCCAGTTGAACGATATCGCAGCCTCGCCGGTCTTGGTGCTGCTGAGCGCGACCTCGGAAATGATTGCCGTCATCGACATCGTACAAGCGGTCGCAGCCGTAGCCGCGCCGCTGCCGCGAGCGTGCAGGTAGATCGCGTTTCCGTCCGTCTGCCAGTTCGTGACGTTGATGCCCGGCTTATTGCTCGCGGCATCCGCAAGCATGAAGCCGCCGGCCGAGCCGTTCGCGTCCCAGACGCCGAGCTTCCGACGCCGACCGGCATCGCCGAAGCCGGTGATGTCCGAGACCTGTCGCGAGAACGTGCCGTTCCAGGTGTTGAACTGCGCGAAGTGCGAGCCAAGATGTACGCCGCCGTCATTGCCAACGAGGTAGCCCATGTCAGGAACCCTTGATAGCGGTCAGTCGGAACCGCGAGGTCGTCGAGATCGCGTCGTCCTCCATCGCGGGAACGCCCCGCGATTCGGCCCGGATCACGATTCGATCATAGCCGGTAGCCGTCAGCGCCTTATCGTCGAGCAGCGTATGGAGCTTCTCGGCCGATGCCAGCGCGACGGCGACGCCGGACGTGTGAGGATGGTACTGCGTGAACTCGATCGAGAACGCCTCGCGATCGGTCCCGAACGTCTGCTCGATCCGATGGTCGACGACGCCATATACGGCCAGCGGCAGCGCCGTATCGCCCGGCGCCTCGTTGACGTAGACGCGTCCTCCGAGACCTTGGAACCACGAGGTCGACGCGGTATCCGCGATGCCGGCCGCGATGGTGTCGAGTATCGCTTTCATCTGATCGCACCCGTTGCCCGTCGTAGCGCCTGGCCGATGTATGCCTTCATCACGCGATCGACTCTCGGCCTGATCCTGTCAAGCGCCGGACGCAGATACGGCCGCGGAGCGATGAAGCCGCCTCCGAACTCCAGTCGCCGAGCGTATCGCAGGTTCGAGCCGAGCCGCCAGCCGAGCCGCATTCCGGCCGCGACCTTTCGGACCGTGCCTGTCTGCCACGACCGGCGGAGCGTCCCTGTCTGAACGGCCGGAGGCTGTCCCGGAGCGCTGCTCGTATACCGCAGGCCTGGATGCTTCCTGCCCGAGCCGGCATGTGAGAGGTTCTTCTTGACCTCGATCTGCGCCTCTAGGATGAGCCGCTGCGTTCCTCGAGCCGCGCCATCGATCACGGCCCGTACGAGCGTCTGCGTCGGCAGCGACCATCGAGAACCGCCAATGGAGCCGCTAGCCACGAGGCAGATCCTCCTCGAGCGTCGCGATCAGGTGATACAGGTTGTCGGCCGTCGACCGGTCGTCCGGCACGCGAACCGAGTCGACGCGATACGTGCGGACCTCGCTCGCGATCGTGACCGTGAGCACGTCGTTCGCCTTCAGATCCTGCGAGCCGTCGCAGTAGAGCGTCGCGCCGAAGCGGACGTTCTCGCGTCCGTACCGGAGCGACACGCCGCCTCCGCCGATCTGGAGGTAGCCGGTGATCGTCGCCGTCGTCGTGCCTGCCGTGGTCGATTGAGCCGCGCCGCCGCTCTCGTCGCGAATCCAGACCGGACGCGTCCTGGTCATCGTCCGACCATAGGCCGAGATCAGCGAGCCGATGGTCATCGGATGCGTACCCTTGCTCCGAGCATGCCGCGAATCTGCTGCACGATGCGACCGGTCGCGGCGACGCTGTACGAGTAGTCGCCGAGGCTCTCGCTCGTCACGCCGAGATCCTTCTTGCGGTCACGGTACAGGCTCGCAGCCGTTTCGAGGCACGCCTGCTCGATGTCGAACGGGACCGTATCGTGACCTCCGTTGTAGGCCACGAGGACCGAGCGGTATTCGGCAGGGAACTCGGTCGCCCAGTGATCGCTCGGGAACGCGTCCGAGACCATCGAGATGATGCCGGCCTCCTGATCGACGCGAAGGTCCGCGGTCGTGTCCCAGGCTGCCGAGAGGTAGGCCGTCGTCGTGAGCACGTTCACGCCGGCCCGAGGATGCAACTGGTACGCGGAGAAGTCCTCGATGGCCGACGCCTCGAAGCCGGTCACGCCGTTGATATGTGTCGCGAGTTCCGCAGTCGTCTCGTGGTTCGTGAACTGGACCTGCTCGGTCGATTCCGAGCCGGTCGAGGTGACGCGGAAGAGCCTGATATGACTCGGCGTGACCTCGACCGTCGCGAGGATGTCCGTCGAGCCTGACGCCGCCGACACGCTGAGCGCGTTCTGCGAGCCGAACGCGACGTACTTCACGTGGTTGATCGGCCGCACCTTGACGCCGATCTGATCCGTGCCGAGGCTGTCGTGCCACTCGTACAGGTTCCGCGCCTTGATCGGCCTTCCGAGGATGGCCTCGATCAAGGCCGAAGCACGGTCGATCGAGCGCTCGAGGATCGTCTCGTCTACGCCGGCAGAGATGCCGAGGTACGACTGGAGGTTCGCGAGCGTGGTCAGTGAGTTCGCGTCGACGGCCATTCAAGTCCTCGCGTATGCCGGCTTCCCGCTGGTGACGTACTCGTTATGGTACTGGTGTCGCGCGGCGAACCTCTCGTCCGGCCACGAGATCATGACCTGCATGTGACCGATGCGGACGCGGTTCGCCTGCCAGACCTTGTAGCCGGATCGCTTCCACTGCCGCCAGAACTGGATATCGTCGTCGACGCGGCCCTCGCCCCAGGTTCCGTCCGGCGCAGGCTGGCCATGGAACCACGGCTTCGGCAGGTTCCGCAGCGCCTCCGCCCGGATCAGGGTCAGGCCGAAGTGCGCGGTCGCGACCTCGAGCGCCGGCGCGTTGACCTCCTCGGACGTGAGCGATGTACGCGCGTTGCCTTCGGCGTCCTCGCAGGTGATGAGGACGGTCTGCCGCTCGCGGCCGATCTGCATCGCCGCGACCGCGTCGAGGTTCCGCTCGGTCGCCAGCCGGTACAGAGCGACCACGTCCTCCTTCTGGAAGATCGTGTCGTAGTCGAGCGTGAGCACCCATTCGCAGGTCGGCTTCTTGATCGCCTCGGCCAGCAGCCGCGACAGGCACTGGCCCCAGAATGCGCCCGTGTGTTTCGTGATGTTGATCTTGAGCGGGATGAGAGCGCCGATCGCGCAGAACATGTTCTCCGTCCAGGCGAGCCGCGGCATCGATATCAGCGCTTCGACGTTCGGTAGCGTGTGTATCGGAGGAACCTTCCGGGCCGCGATACCGATCGTCCACTGGCCTTCTCCGTCCGGCCATGGCTGGCAGTCGTCGAGACCGGCTTTCCGAAGCGTCTCGATGACCTTCGTCCGGTTCCAGAGCGAGCCGTGCTCGCCGGTCTTGCCGCAGACGATCGGCTCGATCTCGTGGCTCGTGCCGTTCTTGTACGCGTCGACGGCTCGATCGAAGTCCGGCACGCTGACACGCAACTCCGCTCCCTCGCGGAGTTTCGCTGTCCAGCGCATAACGGCTTGCGTAGCGGCCTCGCCGACGAACCGCTCCAGACCTTCCCGCACCTCGATCGCGTCGCAGGAGCCGTCCTCGACCGGCAGGTTCCCGGCCTGCTCGATCGGATACTCGGTGGCCTGCCCTTCTTTCCAGACGCTGAGCATGTTTCCGCTTCCCTGTAAGAGACACGGCCGAGCGCCAACGTGACGCCCGGCCGTGCCGTGATCCCGTGCGGTGCGGATCGTATCAGCCGGCCGCGTTGAAGAGGAGCGCGCCGGCAGCGGTCGCGTTGACCGGAGCCTGTCCGGGATTGTCGAGGATGCAGACTGCATCCATCGTCGGCGTGTTCGACGACGCGCGGAGGCCGAGGCGCAGATAGCGCTTCTTGCCGCGGAGGTCGACGTTCACGACGGCGAATGCGTCCTGGTTCGTAAGCGCCGTGCTGTTGATCTGCGTCGGAAGGCCCGACGAGATGGTGGTGATGGCAGCGAACGACGTGCTATTCGTGTCGTCGGCGTGCTCGATGATGACGTGCGATGGGACGCTCGTCGCGGTCGCCGAGCGAGCGCCGATGATGAAGGTCGCCGAGTCGAAGCCGCGCACGTCGAGCGTGTTGCCGTAGACGTTATTCGTGGACGAGCCGACCGTCTGCGGGACGAGAGCGACGCGAGCCTTGATGTTCTGAGCAGGAACGGACATGGGTAGAGGATCCTTTCAAGGCGGAGCCGGCCGAAGCCGGACTCCGCCGAGGGAAGAAGGCTGATGTATCAGAGCTTGAGCGCGACGATCGGACCGGCGTCCGTGGCGTCGCCGAGGTTGGCGCACTTGATGTCGAACCGCTCAGTGCCGCGGACGGCGACCTCGTCCTGCTCGAACGCGTTCAGCGCCGAGTCGGAGAAGGCGATCGAGGTCTGACGGCGGTCGCCGAAGTAAGCGGCCATCGCCAGATCGCCGAAGAGACACTGAATGGTGTCGGCGGTAAAGGTCTTACGCATGACCTGCACGTACTCGACCGGGTATCCGAGCAGGGTCGGAGTCGCGGTCCCGTCCTTGAGCTCGCGAGCGGTCACGCCGCCCGAGGCGTAGACGAGCCGCTCGAGGCAGGCGTGATAGAACGCCTTCGAGCAGTAGAACTTGCAGTTCGGCGAGTCGGCGTAGGCCGGCAGTTTGGCGACGAACGCCATGAGATCCGCCATGTCGAAATCCGAATAGGCGCTCGTCAGAGCCGCATCGCTGATTCCAGCCGCCGACGAGATGCCCTCGATCTCGGGAATGACGCCGACGATTCCGCCGTAGGTCGACGTGCCGTCGCCGTTGAAGCCGCACTCGTCCTCCTTCAGCGCGAACGCGTACGCGATCTCGTTCGCGATGTCGTCGCCGAGGTTCACGATGGCGTCCTCGTTGAGCTCGTTGCTCGCTGTCGTGAGGACCATGAACTTCTGCGCGACGAGGTTGACCTGGTCGAACACCTGCTGCGACTCGGTTCCGGCAGCAGCCTCGCCGACCGCGTAGGCGGTGAGCGTGGTCTTGCGACGCGGCATCCGCCTGGTGTCGCTGGACATCGGGACGTTCTTCGCGTTCCGGCGGAACACGCCGTAGCGCTCGCGGAGCGAGATCAGCGACGACTCGAACTCGTCAGGGACGAGGAAGCCGCCGGCGCTGTTCACGCTCTCGGTGTGGCCCTTGGTGACGATGCCGTTCGACTGACACCAGTCGAGGCTCTTGCGGTGGCCGCGAGCGGCCATGATGAAGCGGCCGAAGCGATAGGCTTCCTCGGCCGACTTGAGGTGACGGGCGCGGCCGTCGATCTTGATCTGGTCGGGCATGGTGATCCTCGGTGCAGCGGCGGCCTTGACCTCCGCGGCGATGGTCTTCTGGACGGTGTTACGAACGGCCTTCTCGGCGTCCTCGATCGGCATCTCGTCGGACGGCTTGACGGCGTCCTCCTCGACTTCGACCTCGGCAGCCGTGGCCGGCATGAGCTTGACCTCGTAGGCGATCTGATCCGGCGCGAGAGGGTTGCCCTCTGCATCGGTCACGAGCACGCCCTCGAGGTAGAGCGCCTTCGCCTGCTCAAAGCCGGCGGCGCCTTTCTGGTCGGCGATCTTCTGGAGATCGGCCTGGACCTCGGAAACGGACTTGGTCTTCATGGTGAATCCCGGTTGGTGCGAATGTGACGACTCAGCGCCGCCGCACCGATCCGGCATTCAGCCACTCGTCCGGGCAAGGCTACGCGATCATAGCACGATGCGACCGCGTGCCTTCGCGATCTCCTCGCGAGCGATCCTCGTGGCGATCTCGCGTCCGATCGCCGGCACGCTTACCGCGATTGAGAACTTCCTGACAGGCGGTCGCTCGATCTTCGCCGGAACGTCGACGCGACCGAAGCGCTCAACAGCGGTTCGCGTCACGTAGCCCTTCTGGACCGCCGTGATGAGCGCGTCCTGATTCGCCGGCACGCTCACGACCGAGACCTCGAGCAGCTTCCACTTGGAGTAGACGCGTCGCACGTCCGGCCCGTACTTGTCAACGTCGCCCTTCGTCGCGAGCCGCTCGCCGCCGTCCATCGGCACAAAGCCGATCGAGACGCCGCGGAGCACCTTCGCCTGTACCAGGCCGCGGACGTAGTCGGGGAACCAGTCGCCGTCGAAGTCGTCCGGTCGCTTGGCGAACTCGAAGTCGGCGACGATCTCGCGATCGGCGCGCTTGAGCGTGACGGCCCGTCCGACAGGCTGCGACGTGTCGTGATTCCAGAGGAGGACCGGGTTCCGCTCGTAGTCCTTCGCGTTCATGCCGGCCGGAACCATCACCTCGCCGTCGCGGTCTACGCTGTCGGTGGAGATGGTCGCCTTGAACATGCCTCCGACGATCTCGCCTTCGGCCTTGAAGTCTTTACGGTTCATTCGGGCAGATCCTCGAGGACGGGAATGATGTCGCAGCGGCAGTTCGGATGCAGAGGCGGTCCGGTCACGTTGTCGAAGTCGACGACGAAGCGCGAGCCGTCCGAGGCCGTTATGACGTCGCCGACCTTGTAGAACGCGTCGTTCATGCCTTTCGTCTGGTCTTCGCGTCCGACAGCCTCGCAGAAGGGACATGCCTCGGGCGCGACGAGCCACTTCTTGCCCGTGACCATGTCGGTCTGCTTCCAGGCCTGAACCTGCCCCTCGACGTAGGCTCGTGCCGACTCGGTCCTAGCGATGGTCTGGGCGCGAGCCGGATCGAATCCCTTCGCCTCGATGTCGTCGGCGATCTCGTCGATCGTCTTGCCTTGCTCGAGGCCGCGACCGAGGATCGACTCGACGCGACGTACGGTCGTTCCGCCGACGCTGTTCGCGAGTCGCGTCGTCGACCTGTTGACCCAGCGCTGCACCTCGTCGTTCGCGAAGTCGAAGCCGATAGCCTCGGCGACGTCGCGATCTGCACGACGCAAGGCCGCCTCGATCGATGAGATGCCGCGATCTCCGCCGAGTTTCATGACCTGCTCGATATGCGGCTTCGCCGCGTCCTTCAGGTCTTGCGAGAACTTCGCGATCGCGAGTTCCTGCCGTGCTCGATCGAAGAGCGCCGATCCCTCCAGGCCGCTCCCGCGAAGCGCCCTCACGACCGAGCCGATGCGATCGCGTCCGACCTTGACGAGCGTCCTCTCCAGTTGCCGGATGATCCGCATCTCGTCGCGGCTGTAGCCTGCGGCCTTCGCGTGGAAGCCGTCGTCCTGCCACGCCTGCGATTGTGTAATGGTCTCGCCTTTCACGTGCGAGCAGCCGCACTTCTTACTCTTCGACTCGCAGTAGTCGATCGCGATCGCGACCGCTTGGTCCTGCGGATAGCCTTCGTCCATTAGCGTTCGGACCTTGTCCGAGACGCAGTCGTCAGCCTGCTTCGTGCCGTCCGTCTCGTCGTCGGCACGGTCCATCCTCTCGACGACGCGAGCCGACCAGTCGCGGCCGTCGTCGCCGCCCCAGAGCAGCCACGCGATGAACCCGGCCGAAGGATCGCTCGGATCGTCCCAGCCGGGCCGCTTGTCGACCGCGTGCCTGGCGAAGTAGGACGCCATGCGACGGACGGTGTCCGGCGACAGTACCTCGCGGTTCTTGAGCTGCGTCGCTCGAGCGACTCCGACCTCGGTCCCGCCTCGGTTGAACTCGCCGCGGAGCCTGAGACCGCGATCGGCCGCCTCGGACATCTCCTCGGTCGGCGTGAAGTCTATCGCCTCGTACCGGGCCGGAGCGTCCGCCGTAATCGCCTTTACGGCCTCCTGAGGCGCTTCGGCCGCAACCGTGGCCTCCGGGACCGGCTGCACGTCCGAAGGTTGTATCGTCGCCTGAGCAGCCACCATACGAGCCGCCTGAGCCGGCGATAGACCAACCGCTACGAGGAGCGCCTCGCCAGCCTGAGGAGCCAGAGATCCGGCCGTGATCGCGAGCAGGATCTCTTGTGCCGCTTGGATCTGGGCGCCGTTGAGTGGCTCGACCTTCTCGACCGGAGCCGCCGGCTGCGTCGGCTCGACGGTCGGAGCCGTCTCGGGAGCGGCCTGCGTCGGCGCGTCCGTCAGGTCGCCGCCGAGATCGAGGCCGCTGCCGAGCGGCATCCCGCCGACGATCGGTGCGTCGGCGTCTGGATGGTCTATGGGATCGAAGCCGCGGAGCTCGCGAACCTCGTTGATGGTCAGCACGCCGGACGAGATGAGTCCCTGATGCTCCTGCAAGTCGAGCGCCCGGTTCGCCGGGACCGGATCGTCGTACGCGAGGACCGCCTCGTCCTGTAGGCCGAACATCGGAAGCAGCTTCTGGTTCAGCGTTTCCTCGTCAAGCCGCAGGAGCGGCAGGATCGTCGACTCGCGCCACTGCGCGAAGCCGGTCGTGCTGCTCGCGAGGTTCGGATCGTTCGCCTTGAGCATCGTGACCGGCACGCCGAAGATCGCCGCGATCTCCTCCACGATCTCGTCGCGACCGCCAAGATCCTTCGGAGGGAACGCCATCGGCTTTAGGTCGACCTGTCCGGTCAACGCGATGAACTTGCCGGCCTTGCCTGGACCGCGGAGCCGCTCGTTCACGGCTCGCTCGAACTCGGCGATCGCGTCCTCGGATGCGTCCTCGTTCTTGATCGTCGCGAGGTAGTCGGGCCGAGCGTGATTCGCCGCGAACGCAAGGTCCATCTCGTGGAACGCGTCGTTCAGGTCGACCGCGCCCCAGGCCGCTTCAACCTTGCCGAGACCGTAGAACAGGTCAGCCGGGTTCGGGCGCTTGAAGTGCAGCACCTCGTCGGGCGCGAGCGTGACCTTGTTCTGAGTCTCGCGGCCGTACAGGTAGCCGGCGATGAACTTCTGCGGATCAGGAATGATCTCGACCCACTGCGGAGGCATCGGCCAGAGTTCGGCCGGCACGCCGAGCGTGTTCGGGATCACGTGGAGATACGCGTTCCCGGTCAACTCCTGCCAGAGCGTACGAGTCGCGGCCAGGTCAAACCCGTTCATCGCCGGATTCACCTTGCGGAGCAGGTCGAGGACCGGATGCGCCTCGGTGACCTCCTCGAAGTCGGCTCCGAAGTCATGCATTTTCGTCATCACGGAACGAGATGGCGTGCGAGCGGCATCGCCGAGGAGGTACGCCTTTCGTCCCTTGGCAGGCTTCGCCGTCCGGTACAACTTGCGGCCCGTGCCTCCCTTGACATACAGCCGCAGCGGCACGGCCGAGACGCCGAACGCGTTTATCTGGGCAGCCGCGTACACCCACGAGCGGTACTTGCGGACGGCTGCGGTCGCCGTGTAGACCGGCCGATGATCGATGCCCGAACCGCCGGAGATGATCCCGAGCGACGCCCGAAGGTAGCGGTTGACCTGCTGCTGCTCGGCCTGCTTGCGTCGGAAGAGGGATCGGATTCGATCGAGCATCAGATGACTCGGAAGCGGAACGTGGCCGGCCGGTTCGCCGCTCGACGTACGGCCAGGGCGAGCGCCATAACGCCGTCGTCGTGCATACTCGCTGGTGCAGTGTATCGAACGCCGGTACGCGTCGACTCCCACTCGAACGCCTCGAGCTCGACTCGAAGGAAGCCGTCAGGGAACCGGACCTCGCTCCGCTGGATCGCCGCGGCCAGTCCTTCGAGCAGTTGCTGACGGCTCGTCGCGGTGAACTTGAACCCCTCGACGTTGGGCCTGCCGCGCTGGAGATCCTCGACGATCGGATCGCCGACGCCGGTCGAGTCGATCATCGTCGGAACCTTGCCGATGGTGGACGCGATCCGCTCGCGTGTCGCCTGCCAGTCGAGCCGGAAGCGATCGAGGTAGCAGACCGTGCCGGTCGCATCGAGGCCGAGGATCACGGTCCAGTCTGTCGTCTTGGCCAGGTCGATCCCGAACGCAGCCGGCTCGGCCGTGCTGAGCGGTCGGATCGCCGCACGGATCGCGTCGAGGCCGAACGGGTTCCCGCCGTCGTCCGACGCCTCGACGAGGTAAAGCTCGCGGAACACGTGGTCGGGCAGTTGCCGCTTCGCCGCCTCGACCTCGTCCGAGGCGAGCACGCCGCCGGCGACCGCGTCGGCTGCGGTCAACTTGTGGTACGCGCAGTCCGGCTCCGCTCCGGCCTCGGCAAGCCTCGCCAGCCGGTACGCCCAGTTCTTCCGGCCCTTGAGGTTGCCGATGATCCGGCACGGGCCGCGTGTCGCCGACAGCGTCGACCTGACCGCGTGCCACGACTCCTCCGGGCAGCGTGTCGCCTCGTCGATGACCGCGGCGTGAACGTCCTCGCCGTAGAGCGTGTCGGGGTTGTCTGCCGACTTGAACGCGACCTTCGAGCCGTTCGCGAGCTTGATGACGAGACGCGACGTGTTCTCTTCCCAGATCCGCTTCTCGGGATCGGCGTCCCGGAGCATCGCCGCGAGCCGCTCGAAGCCGACCGTCTTGGTGACCTCGAACGTCGGCGCGACCCACCAGCAGACCGAGTTCGGGCGGTTCCAGGCGAACTCCAGTACCCAGAGCAGGCAGCCAACGGTCTTGCCGCTCTTGGTGCTCGCCTCGATGATGACGAACCGGGCCGGATCGCAGATCGCGTCGTGCTGCTTCCGGTACAGCGGCGGGAGTTCGATCGCGGCCTGCATGGATGCTAGTCGCGCACTCCGATTCGGACCGGTGCGAGTTCTATCCGCTCGGTCGCCTCGCCGCCCTCGAGCCGCTCGATCTTGTCCAGCGTCGCGAGCGCGTTGATGTTGTCGCGGTCGAGCGCCGCGAGCAGTTCGATCGCTCGCAGCTTCTCGCGGTCGGTCTTGCCCGTGAGCGCGATCCGCTTCGCGATCAGCGGTGCGGCCGATCGGATGTCGTCCGGGATCGGCCAGCGGTTGCGTACCGCACGTATGAGCATCTGGAGCGTCTGCCGGTCGTGACCGGCGTCGCGCTCGATCTGCCGTGCGAGCGGCACGATCGCGGACGCGTCGACGGTTGGCTCGGTGTCGCTCATTGAGTGTCAAGCGCCGGGATCGGAGTTGAACCGTCCCTTCCGGACTGGATGCCCGGCGTGCCGCCCTCAGCACTTCCGGCGCGCTTGGCTCCGCGATACATGCTTGCGCCTATATCGCGAATCTTGGCGAATGGTATCTCCGGAACCGATAGCGCGCGACGCGCGTCGCGGTCTATGAAGAAAATGTAACGGAGTTGAAATCCTGGCAATGGCTTTGCGTCGGCCGCTTTCATCAATGCCTCTACCGAAGCGGAAGGCATCTTCAATCTTGCTCGCAAGATTCTTTGTTGCGGAGTTGGCCTTGCCGTCTTATATGTCATCTTGTGCGCAATCGTTCCATCTCCGAACTTGAATAGTTGGCTGTTCTTTTTTATGGCCGTTAGCACAAAGCCTGACGCTCGATAGATCGCTCCGTCTCCGCATTGTGTCGCGTCAGCAAACGAGATTACCCACCGGAGTTGCGGATACGTCGCCTTCAGCCATCGCATCGCAAAGCCGATTGCGCGACTCTCGCTGTTCCGTGGAAGCCAATCCGCGAACGCCATGCGATTCAACTCGATGAACTCATGCCATCGCGTGCCGCGTACGAGACCCTGTATCTTCCGCTTGTCCAAGGACGGGCCGAACTGCATCGCTCCTCCGCATCGTCCGTTCATGAATACGCCGAGATGGACCTGCGAGTTCTGGACGATCTTTCCGGAGTAGTGCAGGTCTTGAATGATGCGGTTTCCGTCCGCCGCGGAAATCGGTTTGACGATGATGGTCTTAGCGTCACCCATTGAGATAGGCCGCACATATGAACGTCAAGGCGTTGGCGTTGCCGTTCTCGTTGAGGTCTCCGGTATCGCCTCCTGACTGCTTTGCCTTGCGAATCGCGGCGTCCACTGTTTCGGCTTGCTCGTCATGCAGCACGAACGTAACTTGCCGGAACGGTTCTCGATCATCGCTCGGCAGTTGCGGCGGCTCTACTGCGTCGATGTCGTACGATCCGGACAGGTCGTCGATCATCTGCCGCAACGCTTCGCTGTCCGTCTCGACCGTCGCAACCAGAGACGCGAGCGCGTCGGCATCGACCGTCGCCATCGCCGCCAGCGGATCGAGCGTCGCGAGCAACTTGTCGGCCTCGGCCTCGTCAACATCGAGAACCAGGACCGGCACGGCCGTATCGCCGACAGTCTCGGCGCGTAGGTGTCCGTCGATCAGTTCGAGCGTACCGTCCTCAAGTTCGCGAGCGACGAGCGCCTCGGCGAAGCCGATCTCGGCGAGCGTGCCGCGGAGCGCGTCGGCCTGCTCCTTCGGATGCGTACGCCAGTTCTTCGGGTTCGGTCGCAGGCTAGAAGCCGGTACGCGACGCAGTTCCTTGATGCGGTCTCGGATGTTCACTCGGTGACCTCCAGCAGCTCGAAGAACCGCGTATGCAGTTCCTCGACATCGAAGACCTGCGGATCGACCCACCAGTCATCATGAGCGACCTCGGCGAACAACTCGTAGCCGTTGGCCTCCATAAAGGCACGCATACGCTCCTGCCGAGCCGGACCGCCTTCGCGGTACGAGTCGTGCTCAAGCGCCACGATGCCGAACCGGATCGCGTCCCACGGCAGGATACGCATCGCGTACTCGGTCAGCGTCGGAGGCTCCAGGTCGAGCGACAGGAAGTCGCAGCGGCCGCTCGGGAACACGGTCGAGACCAGCGTCCTCCAGTCGACGAGCAGAGCGTCAGGCAGCACGAAGCCGGCGCGTCGTTCGCGACGGAGCGCCTCGTGGTGCTCGATGTCGCAAAGGACGCCGGTCCAGTTCAGGCCGCGTTCAAGCGCGAGCGTGTTCGAGAGTCGGATCGGCTCGCCGGCTCCGATGTCGAGGAACGTCCCGTGCTGCTTCCGGTTGTACGCCTCGATCACGAACCGATCCGCGCCGAGTTGACCGCGTAGCAGTTCGGGATCGATGCCGGAACACGGCAGATCGATAAAGGTTCTTCCCATGCCCGGCAGTCTAGCGGCCGAGCACCTCGTTGACACGAGCAAGCGTGAGGATGCCGATCGCCGAGAGGTAGTTCACGCCGGCGACCGTACGCGGATCGTCCGAGACGACCTCCTGCGCCGCCAGCGCCGCACGGTAGAACGACTGCACGATCTCGTCGCTCTCGCGAGCCGTCTCGATCTGCGCCATTTCGGCCGTGCTGAACCGTCCGAGGAAGTCGAGCGCGGTCCAGACCTGCCGCAGCTCGTCGGCGGTCTTCGGACGTACCGTCCAGGTGCGGACGATTCCAACCGATGAGACCATTCCCCAGCCGGACACGAGCACCTCGCGAGCGGCGTCGTAGGTCGGCTTCGGATCGTCAATGATCCGCAGGTAGACATCGGCCTTCGGGTTGCCGGCCGCGATCCACGCGTACCGCACGGCCGGATCGAGGTCGACGATCTCGGCGACGGTCCCGTTCTCCATGCGAGCGTGTTCGGCCATTACCCGTACCTCCGATGATGCGGCGTGACTGTCGTCGCGTTCTGGTTCAGCGTGACGCCGCGAGCGTAGTCGGCGATCTCGCGGATGATCGGCGCGTAGAACACGAGCGCGTTCGGCCTGATCTGCGTCGGCTTGAAGCCTTCAGACAGTGCCTTGATCTCGGCAGCATCGAGCGCGACGTTCCAGATCGCCGCCTCCATGACCTCGCCATCGAAGTAGTTCGACCGTGTCGCTCCAGGCCTGACTCCGATGCCGAGCGTGTCGATGCCCGACATCGTGAGCGATGTCGTGTTGGCGGTCCCAGCCACTCCATCCCGATATGCAAGCCGGTTGTTGGCAGCCGAGAACACGGCAGCTCCGTGGAACCAGTTGTTCGCCGTGAATGCACCGGCCGCGGATGTCGCGTTCGTCGTTGCTCCCGAGGTGACTCTCGTCTGCGCCTGTACCGGATCGCCGGGCGAGGCTCCTCCTGCGATCAACGCGAACGAGTTGTCGACGGTTCTGGCGGCGACCGACAGCATGACGATATTCGTCGTGGCTAGATCTGCGTTGAACCACGCCGCTAGCGTCAGCGGAACGTCGGTCACTGGAGCACTTGTCGCCTCGATGTACGAGGTCGTTCCGTTGAAGTCGCGTGACATCAGGTCGCGTCCCGGATCTCGACCGCGACGAGGCACGCGTCGTTGGTGAGCGTGTCGCTGGCGTTCGTGCCGTCGCGGCTGATCTTGATGCGGTAGAAGTCGCCGGCGACGATCGAGTCGAGGTTCGCCGTTCCCGTGATCGTTATCTCGGTTATGACCGGCACGCCGGCCGTGCCGCTCGCGGCTGCGGTCGCCGTGACCGTGTTCGAGAACGCGTCGGCGTCGAGGTCGGTAGCCGTGTCGATCCTCTGCCACTGGATCGCCCATACGACCGCGTCGGTGTTCGTCACGGTGTCGGCGGTCCAGGCGAGCCGTACCTTGAGGCCGCTTGTCGTGACGGCGGCCTCGGGCAGGCAGCCGACGAAGATCGCAGACTCGAGCGCGGCTTGGTCATAGTCGAGCACGGCGACGCCGCTCGTCCTGGTATCGAGCGTCGCATACGCCGAGGTCGGCGGCTGGTTGTCGAGCGGCGTGAACGCGGCGTAGGTCTTCGTCCCGCCGCCTCCTCCGCCTGCCGGCGTACCCCAGGTCATGTCGCCTCGAAGGAACGTCGAGGTCGACGGCGTGCCGCTCGTGCCGATGTCGGTAGCGGCGACCGCGGCGACGCTGACGGCTGCTCCGGCCGAGGTCTGCTTCAGGAAGTGAACCGCTCCTCCG
>JAOUET010000075.1 GCA_029858605.1 Coriobacteriia bacterium
GGGGATTCGCTCGACAACGCGTGCGCCGTCCTCGGCGAACTCGGTCTCGCGCAGCAAGTGCGGGCGGGTCTCGCGAAGGTCACTCTCGTGGGAGCCGGAATGCACGGCGTACCAGGCGTGATGGCACGGATGGCCGAGTACCTGCGCGACGCGGGCGTCACGGTCCTGCAGACCGCGGACAGTCATACCACCATCTCGGTCCTCGTTTCGGCCGAAGATGCTCAGCAGGCGCTTCGGGCACTGCACGAGGGCTTCTGTCTGGACGAAGCGGACGACCCCGATGCCTGATGTACACTTGTCCGAAGCGGACGGAGGGGAGTGCTTTCCCATGGCCACGCCACGTTTCGGGCGAATGCTCACGGCAATGGTCACGCCTTTTGCCGAAGACCGGAGCCTGAATCTATCGCGAGCTCAGGAGCTCGCACTCAGGCTGCTCGACAACGGGACGGACGCGCTCGTCGTTTGCGGCACCACCGGTGAGTCGCCCACTGTGTTCTACGACCAGAAGTTGGACCTGTTCCGCGCCGTCGTCGAAGCCGCCGATGGGCGCGCACCCGTGATCGCGAACGCCGGGGACAACTGTACCGACGATTCGGTCGAGTTCGCACGCAAAGTGGCCTCTCTCGGCGTCGACGGCATCATGGCCGTCGTGCCCTACTACAACAAGCCGCCACAAGAGGGCCTCTACCAGCACTTCCGCGCGGTCGCGGAGGCCGTTGACGTACCCGTGATCCTCTACAACATCCCGGGCCGCTGCGTCATCAACATGACCGCGGAGACCACGCTACGCCTCGCGAGCGACGTCGAGAACATCGTCGCCGTCAAGGAGGCTAGCGGGAATCTGACCCAGATCGCCCAGATAATCGACGGTGCCCCGGAAGGTTTCGAGGTGCTCTCCGGCGACGACGAGATGACCTTGCCCATGATGGGCCTGGGGGGCACAGGCGTGATCTCAGTGGTTTCGCACGTCGCGGGACCACGCTTCAAGGAGCAGATCGAGGCGCAGGCCTCCGGCGACCACACGAAGGCGCTGAGGATACACCTCGAACTGCTGCCTCTCATGAAGGCGCTGTTCATGACCAGCAACCCCATAATGGTCAAGAAGGGTCTCGAGCTTCAGGGATTCCCGGTCGGCGGCGTGAGGCTGCCGCTGATCGACGCGACACCGGAGCAGACTGCCGAACTCGAGCGCATCATGCGCCGAGTGGGCGTCTTGCCCGCCTGATCGAGCGAAAGGCGCGAGGGTAGAGCCAACGCGTCTGGCAATACAAGGGAGCACGGCCGTTCCTCGGCCGTCGACATCAGGAGGAGGACGAGTCAGGGTCATATGGCCAAGAAGAAGAATCGCCTGAGAGTCATCCCTCTCGGCGGACTCGATGAGATCGGCAAGAACATGACGGTCGTCGAGTACGGGGACGACATGGTCGTCATCGATGCGGGGATCATGTTCCCGGATGAGGATCATCCTGGAGTGGATCTCATATTGCCGGACTACACGTACGTCGTCAGGCACAAGGACAAGCTCAGGGGCATCATCATCACGCACGGACATGAGGACCACACGGGAGCCGTGCCATACCTGCTCAAGGATGTCGGAGAGAGGACGCCGGTCCTGGGCACGCGGCTCACTCTCGGGCTCGTTCAGGTCAAACTCGACGAGCACGGCCTCAAGAAGCCAAGGCTGCGCGAGATCCGCGGGGGCAGCCACGTCACGCTCGGGGCTTTGGGCTTCGACTTCTTCGCCGTGAACCATTCCATCCCCGACGGAGTGGGCGTAGTCATCCGGACACCGCTCGGAAACGTCCTGCACACGGGAGACTTCAAGTTCGACCAGACGCCCGTGGACCACCGCCTCACGGACTACGAGGCGATCGTGAAGGCAGGCAAGCAGGGCGTCTTGCTGCTTCTCTCCGATTCGACGAACGCGGACAGCCCCGGCATCACACGCTCGGAGACCGAGGTCGGCGCATCCCTGTTTGAGATCATGGCCCACGCCGAGAAGCGCGTCATAGTGGCGTCCTTCGCCAGCCACATCCACCGAGTGCAGCAGATATGCGACGCGGCAGTCGATTGCGACCGCAAGGTCGTCGTCACCGGACGCTCGATGATCAACAACACGCGAATCGCCCGCGAGCTCGGGTACCTCGAGATCGACGACGAGAACATCTGCGACGCATACGCGATGGGGGACCTTGCGCCCGACGAGATCTGCGTGCTCTCGACTGGTAGCCAGGGCGAGCCGCTCTCGGCCCTCGCGAGGATGGCGAACGGGGACCACCGCACCGTCCAGATCGAAGCGGGCGACACGGTGATCATCTCGGCATCGCCCGTACCCGGCAACGAGAAGGCCGTCCTGCGCGTCATAAACCGCCTCGCGAAAGCCGGTGCCCACGTGAAGCATCGCGGTTCCGCGGACGTGCACGTGTCCGGGCACGCTTCGGCAGAAGAACTCAAGCTGATGTTGAACCTGGTCAAGCCGAGGTACTTCGTGCCCGTGCACGGAGAGACTCGCCACTTGCAGGACCACGCAGGTCACGCGGCCAGCGTCGGGCTCACCGAGGACAGGATCTTCCTACTCGAGAACGGAGACTGTCTGGAGCTGGGCGAGCGCACAGCGCGCATAGCCGAGCACGTGGACTCCGGTGTCGTCTACGTTGACGGCCTCTCTGTGGGCGACGTCGGTCAAGTCGTCCTGCGCGACCGCCAGCTCCTGGCACGCGACGGGATCATCACGGTCGTTATGACCGTCGACGCTCAAACGGGCCGTCCTACGGGCGAACCGGAACTCGTCGCGCGCGGCGTCGTTCTCGGCACCGGCGACAACGGCATCGTCGAGGAGGCTCGCGCTCGCGTCGCGAAAACGCTGGCGAAGACGGCCAAGGAAGGCGTCACGGACCATCAGGTCATCAAGAACGCGGTTCGCGAGTCCCTGTCCCAATTCGTGTGGGAGCGGATCCGCCGCCGCCCGATGATAATCCCCGTCGTCATGGAGGTCTGACGCGTGGAGGTCTTTCGCGCGATCGTCCTCGGGGTGGCCCAAGGCCTCGCGGAGTTCCTGCCGATCTCGTCCTCTGGCCACCTGCGTCTCCTCCAAGACGGCCTCGGCTGGAACGAGTTCGGCCTTGCTTTCGACACCCTCCTGCATGTGGGCACGCTGCTGGCGGTAGTGGCGTACTTCCGCGACGACATCCGCAGCTTGGTCGCAGCTTCCTTCACGCGCGAACCCGCGCGAGCGCACGACCGGCGTCTTGCGTGGCTCATCGTCGTTGCGACGGTGCCGACTGGCGTAATCGGACTGATCGGTGCGGACTGGTTCGAGAATGCCGGGTTGCTCTTGGTCGGCATCGCGTTTCTCATCACCGCCGCGGCGCTGGTCGTCGCCGAGCTGTCGTCGAGGCGCTCGGTGCACGACGCAACTGGGCTGGGCTGGCATTCCGCCTTGCTCGTGGGCGTCGCGCAGGGAGTCGCCGTCATGCCCGGCATATCGCGATCCGGCGCCACGATGGCATCCGGACTGGGACTCGGGCTCGACCGCGAGCAGGCCGCCCGGTTTTCGTTCTTGCTGTCCGGACCGATCATCCTGCTCGCCGCGCTGAAGCAGGCCGCAGATCTCATCGGCGGAACGGCGGAGCTGCCGTCTACTCTCGCTGCTACGGCAGGTTTCCTGGCCGCTTCGGTGACCGGCTACATCGCCATCGCGGGACTGATCGCCTACGTGCGAACGAGGTCCTTCTATCCCTTCGCCGCATACACGGCCCTTGTCGGCACAGCCGTGGTAGTCTGGCAGGTATCGGCAGGCTAGGACGGGAGAGAGATGCCTGCACGAAAGAACACCGGGGGGCGCGGTCGACGCGATAGCGGCCGCCGTTCCGGGAGCGCGCGCAAGGACACCGCGGTAGCTCCCGTAATCGACGACCGATCGCGCAACGACATCCTGGGCGTGGTGCTTTCGGCATCCGCCATGGCACTCGCCATAGCGGTGCTGAGTCAGTCGACCGGCCTCGTGGGCGGCACGGTCGCGAAGATCCTGCGCCTGGGACTCGGGGTCGGGGCGTACGTTCTTCCGATCATCCTCCTGTTGTGGGGCTTGAGCTTCTTCGTACGTGCGTTCGCGATAGCCGAAAGGCGTGTCGGACTCGGTCTGGGCACCATCCTCGTCTCTCTGATCTCCATGCGCGCAGTCCAATCGCCCGCCGAACAGATGTGGAACTCGGACGTGCTTCAGTCACACGGTGGCTACATCGGGGCTGTCTTCGCCTGGGTCCTGCGCTCGCTGTTGGGCGATTCGATCGCATACGTGCTGCTTGGCGCCGCACTCCTGGTGGGTCTCATCATCACAGGACTGTCGATCTCGGGCATCGTCGAGTGGGCGCTCAGCCGATTCCGTCCTGCCCAAGAGAGCGCGCCCGACACACATGGGCGCGAGCGTTCGCCCAGGACTCTTCCCCTCGAAGACCTCGAAACCGAGGCCTCGGACCTAGCTCGTTCTCAGCCCGTGGGCCGAAAGCAGAAGGGCGCCGAGGACCCGGAGAAGCGCCGAGAGACGCTCCCGTCGGAACGCCCGGCTACTCCTCGGCTTATGGACGGATTCGTCTTGCCACCGCCCGACCTTCTCAGACACACCGCTGCACCTTCGGCCAAGCACAAGGCGACAGACCGAGAGCTCCAGGCGACGGCAGGGGTCATCGAGGAGACGCTCGCGACATTCGATATCGCGGCCCGCGTCCAGAACTGGATTCCGGGTCCGACCGTGACCATGTTCGAGATCGAGCTGTCGCGGGGAGTCAAGGTCCACCGCGTGACCGCGCTCGCCGACGATCTCGCCCTCGCCCTGGCGGCGCCTACTGTGCGCATTCTGGCGCCCATCCCCGGCAAGTCTCTCGTGGGCGTCGAGGTTCCCAACGAGCGCCGTTCGACGGTAACGCTCGGCGACGTGCTGCCCGACCCGGCAGCTCACGAGGGCGGCCCGCTTGTCCTTGCGATAGGTAAGGACGTCTCCGGCGGCGCGGTGCTCGCCGACCTGGCGACGATGCCTCACATGCTGATCGCCGGTTCGACCGGTACGGGCAAGTCGGTATGCATCAACGCCTTGTTGACGAGCATACTCATGCGAGCCACGCCGGCCGAGACGCGCCTCATCCTCATCGACCCAAAACGGATAGAACTCTCGCTCTACAACGGCGTACCACACCTCTACGTGCCGGTCGTGACGGAATCCAAGGAAGCCGCCTCGGCACTGGCATGGGCCGTCTCGGAGATGGACTCGCGCCTCAGACGCCTCCAGAAGGCCGGCGCACGCAACATCGCCATCTACAACACGATGGTTCACGAAGGGGCGCTGCCTGAAGGCGCGGAGGCCATGGCCTACATCGTGATCGTCATCGACGAGCTGGCCGACCTGATGATGGTCGCAGCCAAGGAAGTCGAAGACTCGATCTGCCGGTTGGCGCAACTCGCACGTGCTGCGGGCATCCACCTCGTCGTGGCCACACAGAGGCCGTCCACTGACATCATCACAGGGCTCATCAAGACGAACATCACGAACCGCATCGCGTTCGCAGTGTCCAGCAGCATCGACAGCCGGGTCGTCCTGGATCAGCCGGGGGCGGAGAGGCTCGTCGGTCTGGGCGACATGCTCTTCGCAACGCCCGCATGGCCAAAACCAAAACGCATCCAGGGCGCATTCGTGTCCGAAGAGGAGATCACTGCGGTCGTCGAGCACCTCAGGAAACAGGCGGAACCCGAATATCATGAGGAGATTCTGCACCTCAAAGTCGCTAGCGCCGGAGGCGGAGTGGACCGCGGTGGTGCCGATGATCCTCTCGTGTGGGAGGCCGCCGACATCGTGGTCACGTCCGGGATGGGGTCGACGTCTCTTCTCCAGCGCCGTCTCAAGGTCGGCTATGCTCGTGCAGGTCGTATCATGGACATGCTCGAGTCGAAGGGAATCGTCGGTCCGCCCGACGGCAGCAAGCCGCGCGAGGTGCTGGCCGACATTGAGGAACTCGAGTCACTCAAGGCCTTCGAACGCGAAGAGGCCGACGAGGAGGGTTTCTAGGTGCCGGAATCGCTTGGGGAAATGCTTGCCGCACGGCGCAGGAGGCTCGGCAAGTCGCTTGCCGAGGCGGAAGCCGCGACACGCATACGTGCCCGTCGTCTGGAGGCCCTGGAGAAGGAGGACTGGGACGCCCTTCCCGATCCCGGCTACGTCAAGGGCTATATCATCAGCTATGCGCAATTCCTGGAAATGGACCCCGAACCCCTGCTTGCGGCGTTCCGCAGGCAGGCTGCGTTGGAGACGGCCCCCGCCGCAACAGACGAGCCGCCGCCTGCTCGGCGACGCGTCATCGCTCCTCGGGAGACAGTGGTGGCATCCCGGGAGCACGTTCACGCCATACCGTGGCGCGCCGCCCTCGGGCTTGCCGCCGCAATAGCGGTCATCTCCATCGCCGCATGGGCGATCGGCCGTGCCGTTCGGGGTACGGAGGAGCAGCCGCCGCTGCCGAACGTCCCCGAATCTACGGCCACATCCTCGGTGGAAGAGACCCTTCCCGGGACGACGCCGACGAACACGTCTCCAATCCCGAACTCCGAGCCGATACCCGACGAGACCACGGAAGCGAGTCCCGATGCTTTCACCCTCACGGTGACAGTCGACGAGACCGCTGCGTCCTGGGTCCGAGTGACAATCGACGGCCTGAAGGCGTACGAGGGAACCCTTGCGGCCGGCGAGTCAAAGGAGTGGGAGGTCGCCGACACTGCCGTCGTCAGAGTCGGGAAGGTTTCGGCAGTCACGATTCGCAGGAATGGCGATGCCGTCGACGTGCCCATCGGCTCCGACGGCATCGGCGAAGTGACGCTCAGCGCGCAGCAGTAGAACGGGAGACGCCGTATGGCCAAGGACCAGAGTTTCGATGTCGTATCGCAGGTCGACATGCAAGAGGTCGACAACGCCGTCCACCAGGCCTCGAAGGAGATCGCGCAGCGATACGACCTCAAGGACAGCGGGTCCAGCGTCGCGCTCGACAAAGCCGACGGCAGCGTCACGGTCGGCGCGCCGAGTGACTTCGTGGCGCGGCAGGTTGTCGACATTCTTGCGGGCAAGCTCGTACGACGCCACATCGACTTGAAGGCCCTTGCCTGGGGAGATCCGGAGTCTGCGTCCGGCGGCACGGTACGCGTGACGGCTCGGATCATCAACGGGATCGAGGCGGAGATCGCCCGCAAGATCAACAAGGACATCAGGGATGCCAAGTTCAAGGTCAAGGTTCAGATAGAGGGCGAGAAGCTGAGAGTCTTCTCGCCGAAGCGCGACGAGTTGCAGGCCGTCATCGGCTTCCTCAAAGAGAAGGACTACGGCATCCCGCTTCAGTACGCGAACTACCGCTAGCCGTCTGACAGGCATGTCTTCGAAATCACCACGGGTCCACTTCATTGCCCTGGGCTGTCCGAAGAGCGAGGTGGACACGGACCGCATGCGTGCCCTTGTCGCTTCTTCGGCCTATGAGGTCGCAAGCGATCTCGATTCCGCCGACATCGCAATCGTCATTACCTGCGGATTCATCAAACCGGCCGTCGAGGAGTCGATCGAGGCCATCTTCGAACTCGCGGAATGGCGAGACCAGACGTCGGGCAGACACCTCGTGGTAGCGGGATGCCTCCCGTCACGGTACGGCGTCGAGCTCGAGACATCCCTGACCGAGGTCGACGCCTTCATCCCGGTCGCCGAGGAAGCCAGCCTGCTCGACGTGTTGGAGCGCCTCACATCCGCACCCGGCCAATCCCGCACGGGACCGGTGCGAACCGATGCGAAGCCGAGCGCGTACTTGCAGATCTCCGACGGGTGTTCTCGCCACTGTTCGTACTGCACGATCCCGTCGATTCGCGGGCCGTACCGGTCACGCGCTCTCGGTGACATCGCCAACGAAGCGAGACAGCTCGTCGAAAGCGGCGCAAAGGAGATAGTCCTCATCGGACAGGACACCGGCGCCTACGGACGAGATCTAGATCCCGACACCGCCTTGCCGGATGTGCTTCGAACGCTTTCCGACATCGACGACCTGGCGTGGCTCCGCATCATGTATCTGCAACCCGAAGGGGTCTCCGACAGGCTTCTCGATACGATGGCTACCCTGCCGAAGGTGTGCCGATACGCGGACATGCCTCTGCAACACGTCGTTCCCGAGATGCTCGAGGCCATGAACCGGTCCGGGTCGGCGGACGAGTATCTCGCCCTGATAGGCAGAGTGCGCGAAGCGATGCCAGACATCGCTCTGCGTACGTCGCTCATCGCAGGCTTCCCCGGCGAGAAGGACGCAGATGTCGAAGCGCTGCTGGCCTTCCTGCGCGAAGCCGATTTCGACTACGTCGGCGTCTTTCCGTTCTCGCCCGAGGAAGGCACGCCGGCCGCCGCACTGCCACACCTCCCGCCCGAGC